>NZ_JACGVN010000031.1:0-48514 GCF_014077245.1 Colwellia sp. BRX8-9 | reverse complement strand
TTTTCATTTTTATAGACAAGGTGCTTAAGTGCAGAGTTACCACTAAAGCTCGCCGCATTAATATATTGTTGGTGCTTAGTTGCTTTTAAGTAGAATGGAATAGAGAAATGATTGTGTGCATATATATTCCTCATCGCTTTCTGCAGACCATAAATACGACTACCGCGTTTTCCGCAGGCTTCAAGGGTATCAACATGTTGATAAATATACTTTCTTATCGCCCTGCAAGCTAAATGTTTACTTTCAATTGTATTCATTAATAATCGAACAGCCCCATGGCTGTCATAACCTAACACAATATATTTCTGTTTTTGTAGTGTTCTATCTTGTTCAGAAAAAGGTACGGTTAATTCAATTTCAATTTCTTCACCGGCTTTAAATTTAGTTTCTTTTACTAGGCTAACTAACAAACCTTGTATAGAGATATTTTTAGTTATACCGGGGATATGAGTAACAACATTATTACTGCGTGTAATTGCCATTTTAAAAGATAATACAAAGCGGTCTTCACCTCTAGAATCATCATTTTCTGCCGTTACAATTTCGGTTTCATCAAGTGAGTCAACTGGACTCAGTTGAAAACGTTTTGGTAATAAATTTTCTAATTCAATGATGTCTTCGCTGACCGGCCGATGTATTGTTTCATACAAGCTAGTAATATCTGATAAGGTGATCATATGATCGCAATTACTGATCATATCTAGCGCCGCTTTCGAGATTGCTCTATTTAACACAGTCATCTTAGGATGAACATGACAAGGTAAGGCAGACGGAACATAAGCATCTTCTACAGAATTAATAAACGATGAGGATATTTTGACTACTCTAAAAAGGCTATTTTTGAAATAATTATTAAAAACAGCTTTGACGCTTCTATTATTAACAAAATCGTCATACCAAATAAGGGAATAAATGAAGGTATCTTTATATTTAGATTTTAATATAAAAGCATATTTATCAACCGTATTCCTCTCATTTAACGCCTTTTGTATATCTTCGTTACCCAGTAGTACGGGTAAGTGAAAATTTTCATCTGTATCACTAAAAAACCGCCAAAACTCATCATTACCCGATGTTTTCATCGCAACTTTCGCATGCCATGCATTATTATTTTTATAACATAGTAACGGAATGTCGTGAGTTTTATTTAGATACAGTTGCTCGTAACCTTTAGAGGTAACAGAATCAAACAAAGGGGTGATAAATCGTTCTGTAGGACCAATAATAGCCAATTTTTTTTGTCTTAGGTAATGAGCGAACAAAACCCGCATTTGCTGATCTGTTAATGGACTTGAAAATTTCAATAAGTATTCAAACTTATTTGCAGAAGATTTTTGACTATCAATAATAACAAATCCGAGTTCAAGCTCTTCAGTGAAATCTATTTCGGTATGATGGTCATATAGCCACAGGTACACTTTACTTGCTATAACACCTGCTATTTCGTGAGAGGTCTGAATAACAACTTTTTGATTATTCATCTTCTCAATATTAGCCGTAATACCTACCTCTTTTTTCCCTTGCGCGGTCATACCCATAATAGGGTTGATAAAAACTTTACAAGCAGAGTTAAGTTTTTTAAGTTCGTTAATTATTCTATTTTTATTTACTAAGGGTTTAGGTTCGGTTTTATCTATTCTAAATTCTGAAAATTCACTTTCACTTTCATTTTCATTTTCATTTTCGTTTTCAATATTATATTTGCTGACACCTTTATCTTTATTAGCCGCTCTCTTTTGAGCGTCTTCATAAACTTCATAGTAAAGTGCTGTTGTATAAAGATTTTGATATTCAACAAGTTTTTCATTGAATAGCTTTTTACCCGCTATATCCAAATAATGATTAACTTTATTGTGTGTAACTATTTGACAATCAGCAAAGATCAGCCGTAAATCTATTGGTTTATTAGCTTGTTGGGCAAGTTTTTTGATTTCATTTTTAACAGCAAGGTGTTGACCAGAGTTTTCATCAGGTAGAAGTTTTTTAACTAAATATTCCAATCTATCATTGCTGGCATAGGGGACCAAACTTAAGATTTGTTTTTCAAACTTTTGTAAGTGAGGACTGATGACACTGCTCATTAATCGTGGTACCTCGTATTTTGAAGCTAAACACATTGGAAGGTATTCAATTCATAAACCATTAACGTTGATGGTTTAATCCTAGTGCATATTCATAAATAAGACTAAATAAATGTTGCCATGTTGGTTAGTTGTTTTATTGGTCTGTCGTTATCGGCACAACCGCCATTATACTTTAGACTTTATTAACTGCCTATGTGGATATAATCAACAGGCATGATAGGGAGCGCGCATTTATTGCTTGCTCCTTTTCGCTAGAGGTCGATAGTTCTAATTAAAAAATAAGTAGGCCAAATTTCGCGTACCTGATACTCCCACTCAGTATCCACTTTGCCATTAGGTGATTGTAAAAACCAATACCTCGCCCATTTACTGACAACTTTACCTGACTTACTTAATTTTAATGGCGAAAACCGACGCTGGTATCGGTTGCCATCATACTCAACAATTGCGTTATTTCTTGCTCTTTTATGTAAGCTATCTAATGCCGTACTAATGAGTTCGACCTTTGATAAGGCCAATATACCTTGTTCTTTTAAACAAGCTAATATCGCCGCTTTTTTTATACTTACCTGCATGTAATCATCTATATGAGGAGTATAAACCATGCCCGTTAGACCATAAATAGCGGCTCGCTCTCTATCAGCAAGTGCTT
This sequence comes from Colwellia sp. BRX8-9, assembly GCF_014077245.1. Taxonomy (NCBI): domain Bacteria; kingdom Pseudomonadati; phylum Pseudomonadota; class Gammaproteobacteria; order Alteromonadales; family Colwelliaceae; genus Colwellia; species Colwellia sp. BRX8-9. The sequence continues at coordinate 45,778 of NZ_JACGVN010000031.1, read as the reverse complement.
TTAATGGCATGATTAGCTGATTAATTTCATCTAATTCACTGATGACATGCAATTTTATAGGTAATTTAGACAATGCCTACGCTCTTATAAATACTCATTGATTTCTCATTAATTTGGCGGATCTATATTATTGTCAATGCTGTTGTTTAAGCGGAACCACCCTGCTATTGAGAATCTATCGCGCTTAGCAGGTAATACTTCATGCGGAAACTCTTCGCTTAAAAAAACAACTATCGTACCAAAGCTGGGCAATACTTTAATTTTACTGTAATCAACGACAGCGGAGGCTGGTATTTTTTTATCATAAATCACTAACTCGCCTCCATCATCAGCGGACCAATGCTGATTAAGGTAGACAACAACAGATAGCACCCGATTACCCTCACCTTTAAAAGCATCTTTGTGCTTCTTATAAAAGTCGCCTTTGGCATAATGAGCAAAATGACTTTCAAAAGAAAATAATCCGAGAAACAACCGGCGATTAAGATAAGCTTGCAGTGACTCGGCCCACGTTATCCAAGCACAACTGGCTTGGTTGTTACTGGTTATCCAGCTTATTTCATCTGTCCGTATAAAATCATTAATCATATGATCTTTGGCACGACCTATTCCAGCACGTTTGAATTTTTCAGTAGGTAACTCAATAATATGATTTAATAACAGATGGGTTAATTCTTCAGGCAGAGCATAAGGACGAATACTATAGCCCTTTTCAACAATATCATTGGATATTGACTCGAACAGTGATGAGTCACCACCAGAGTAAGTTATTTGAGCTAGGTTCAACTACATCCTATCTTAGGAAGTAAAACTAACATTTTCTTGATAATCTAATAAAATAATGAATGGTCTATATTAGCACTTTGAATATATTAGTGTGAGCATTCGTTTTAATAAATGATTTAAACTTTTGTCGACAGTAGATGTTATTAGTTAGAAAGTGAAAACGTTACAGGCGGATAGCGTAAGGTCAAATCAGATAAAATAGTAAGACACTTTGCTAATAGCTAAAATCATTCCTACAGTTAACGCATAGAACTGCCAGTAGACAGTTAATTCAAGGAACGAATGTGCAAGTAACTAATCAACTTATTAAAGAAACATCCAAACAGTTTTCGACTCATATTTTAAATTCAGGAATGGAATGCGGCATCAGTCAAGATATTACCGACCCACAAGGAAAAAGAGTTTTTTTAAAAGCAGGTACTGAAATTACGGAAAAAATCCGTTTAAAATTAACTAACTTACAACAAGAGGGGATCATTGGCCATGAAGATGCAATTTCTCTTACAGAAGATACCAGTAATGAAGATATATTAGCGCCGATCCTAGATTTAGCTAAAACAAATCCTGTAATAAATAACTTTCAGCTAAATGAAACACTGGTAACCATTGGCGACTTTATAAAAGGCGGCTCAATTCCAAAGAAAATTATTGATCACCTCAGTATATTTTCACACCTCAACCCCTCTGCATACCAAAATACTTTAATCAATTTGGTATTTGGCACCCATATCGGTAAAGCAAACAACTATTCTCCAACCGAATTAACGGAACTTATCTCTGTTTTGTTCTTTGAAAATATTGGTTACGCAAGACTTAACAATACCATGAAAGATGCAAAGTTAGTTCACCCTATCTTGAGTAAAGAAATAGTGAGACTTGCGGGCTTAGAGAGTAAGTTAGTCTTAGAATCGATAGAACAACATGAAGAGAAATTGGATGGCTCTGGTTATCCAAAAAAGTTAACACAAATTCATGAGTACGCTCAAATCTCACAAATAGCGAATCAATATTCTCAGATCACTAGAAAAAGTAAAAATATTAACACGGCCATCGGAGAACTCTATTTATTAGCCGAAGGATTTGACTTTAGGACCAGTCAAAAAATGCAGGCTATTTATTCTTATCACTTACAAAAGCCCCTATTAGCAATAATGCAAGAAAGTATACAAACAGATACCCATCGACAAGCCTACGGAAACCATTTATACGACCAATTATCAAAAGTCATTAAATGGACAAACACCTTAAATACTAACAACCCAGAAATGAATTTTATTCAAGCTAAACTTAGGAGCACATTGTGGGTGTCAGAATCATCACAGCAGCCATTCCAAATAAAAAGAGAAGAGCTTAAAGATAATCAAGTTTGTAAAATGTTTACCAATGACGCTCGAAGATTAGTACTGCAAATTTCACAGTTTGCCAATTATTTCAATCAGATACTCCATTACCCGATTAAAATTGATAATATATCAACCAATAAAGAATATTTTTTAAAGTTAATCAATCCAATAATTTAACTTTCTTAACAATGACTTAATATCGATTCTCGCTGAATTTTTTGGTTAAATAGCAGTTAGTTTGCATACCCACTGCCAATAGCAGTAAATGGCAGCTCAAGTTCGAGCTCAGGGACTTGTAAACCTATCCAGGCGACAAAAGTATTACTATTAGGGCCTGGGAAGATACTATATTCATTCACCCAAGGATAGCGGGCAATTGCGGCCTTAATCTTAGGAATTAGTTTAACCGCTTTATCACCTTTAATAGAAAGTAATAATACCGGCTTTGAGCCATACCAATACCTATCTGGTGTTAATGTTTGGTACTGTCTTATTGCTGATAACCCTTGATTTACTTGCCAACCAGTAACTTCATAAACACTATACTCTGCTGCTTTTTCTTCTTTGATTGCAAGCCAAGGGTGAACAGCAAACCAACCACGCCAACTAAAAGCATCTGCGGCATAAAACTCTACAACAGCCCTACTATCGTCATTGGGTAACGTTGCAATACCAGCAGGCTCTCTGCTCGCGGTTCGCCAGTTGTTATGGGTACAAGCACTCAGTAGGAGTACAATGCAGATAATCGTCCAAAATCTCATATGCGCTATTATTACACCGGTTTAAGCCTAGATTATATTGCTTAGGCTGGGTTTGATAAATTTAACCTATATTCTTATTGGCAATAAAATCCCTATTACTTTAAAATCAGAATACACTTCTTTTTTCAAATAAAACCAATCTGTTGGCCCAATTAGAACCATAGAATAAGTTTCAGATGAATATTTACGCCACTTTAAAGCTTCACTTAAGCTGAGCTTTTTTCTTTGATAGTGTAAAATTTGCATAAAAAGTTGTCACTACACCCGCGACAAGAGAAAGCATAGCTAAGCCAAATAATGCGTTATCTTGAGATTCAAAGGCTAATAGATATACCCCCAACACAACACAGAATAAACCAACATAAATAAAGACCTGAGGGTGTGAAATAATTAGACCCGTAGATTCGGTATTTTTCCCTTTATGGGATTTAGTATGTGATGAAGCTTTTCGTTTATGTTTATTTGTTGGCATCGCCAATTCCTTAATCTTTATAACAATATGTTATCGGTACATCTCAACGATGCCCTCATTGTAACTAGTAATTAATTTATACTAATATTAGATAAGATCAAATAATTATCTCTAGCTGGAAATGGCTAAATACCATTAAGATGATATAAAACAAAAATAATTAAAACACATCATAAATATTCAGCAATAATGTATACCGTCAAGTCAACTTGAATGACGAAGCTTAGCACCCCAACTTATTTGTGCAGCCAAGTACTTAAATTAACTCTCGTTAATTGCCTAAGCAGTCATTTAGCGAGGCGCCATTCGTGAATGGGTTATTTTACGTTACTGTAAAATAAAAAATGCCTAATATTAAGATTTAAATCTCAATATTAGGCATGAGTTAACAGACCGTTATAAATATCTTAGCCGTGTAAAGAGGGTAGATATTTATCTGTTTACCAATAATTAATTTTCAAAAATTATTGGTAAAGCTAGTGCTAAATTAAAATGCAAAGTCTTCACTGGCTAGAGCCATCATCGAGTCTACACCACCTTCAATACAAGCTGCATGTCCTTGAGCTCTAGGAAGTATACGATGAAAGTAAAATGCTGCTGTTTTAATTTTAGCTTGATAAAACGCTTCATCTTCACCAGCGTCTTTTAGTTTACTTTGCGCTACAGAGGCCATTTTTGCCCAGAAGTAGCCTAATGTTACATAACCGGCAAACATCAAGTAATCAACCGAAGCACCACCAATCTCATCCGCGTTCTTCATCGCCTTTTGACCAATATCACCCGTGATCATTTGCCACTGTTTAGCGTATGAGTTTAGCGTACTAACATATTCACTCATGGCTGGATTATCGGCATTGTCTTTCGAAAAAATAGCGATATCTGTCATAAACGGCTTCAAAATTTGACCTTTACTGCCCAAAATTTTACGGGCTAATAAATCTAACGCTTGAATACCCGTTGTGCCTTCATAAATACAACTAATTTTAGTGTCACGCAGAAGCTGTTCCATGCCCCATTCTTTTATAAAACCATGTCCGCCAAAAACTTGAACACCATGACTTGTACATTCGAAACCTAACTCTGTTAAAAATGCTTTTGCAATAGGTGTTAGTAAGGCTAATTTGTTTTCTGCATCGGCTTTAACATCAGCGTCATCTGATGCGTGGGTTATATCAACTAATTGCGACAAATAGCCAATTAGTGCTCTACCACCCTCAGAAATAGACTTTTGCGTAAGTAGCATACGACGAACATCAGGGTGCACAATAATAGGATCAGCTGGTCCATCTGGATTTTTTACGCCGCTGATAGAACGCATTTGCAAACGATCTTTTGCATAAGCTAATGAACCTTGAAATGCCGCTTCAGCTGCTGCAGAACCTTCCATTGCTACACCTAAACGAGCAGCATTCATAAAAGTAAACATGCAGTGTAGGCCACGGTTCTCCTGTCCAATTAAAAACCCTTTAGCGCTATCAAAGTTGATAACACAAGTGGCGTTAGCATTGATACCCATTTTATGTTCAATTGAACCACAACTCACAGCATTTCGGTCTGCTTTTGTGCCATCATCATTGACATTAAACTTAGGAACAATAAACAAAGAGATACCTTTACTACCTTCAGGAGCACCTGGTAGGCGTGCGATAACAATATGTACAATATTCTCTGATAAGTCATGCTCTCCGGCTGAGATAAATATCTTTGTGCCGGTAATCGCATAGCTACCATCATCGTTTAATATAGCTTTGGTGCGCAACATGCCAAGATCAGTACCACAATGTGATTCAGTTAAACACATAGTGCCTGTCCAGCTACCTTCAACTAATTTAGGCATATACTGTTGTTTTTGTTCACTGGTGCCATGAGCTTCAATTGTTGCTTGTGCCCCATGACTTAGACCAGGATACATAGCAAAACTATGATTAGCAGACGACATCATTTCACTAATAGACGCATTAAGAGAGTAAGGTAATCCTTGCCCACCAAACTCTTCACTCTGAGATAATGTTGGCCAGCCACCCTCAACGTATTGTTGATAAGCATCTTTAAAACCATCTGGCGTAGTTACTACACCGTCTGTCCACGTACAACCTTGCTCGTCACCGATTTGATTTAAGGGTGCAATAACTTGTTCAGTAAACTTGGCTGCTTCTGAGATAATAGCGTCAACCATATCTTCACTAGCATCATCGTAACCTAATTGTTTATAGTGTTTGTCGCAGTCTAATAATTCTTGCATTACAAACTTAATATCACGAACTGGGGCTTTATATTCAGGCATTCTATTGACTCCAAAAATTTATTATTAACCGTTGACTTCACTATTCAACATTGCTTTAACCAAGTGGTCATACCACTGATATTATCGATATGAGATAAATTAGTCAAATGAATTTAATTTATCCCTAACTATTCAGTATCCATATAATAAAAGTTAATGCGCTTCTGACATACCCAGTGAAAATAGCCACTTACTATATGATTTTAGAATAGAGCTTGATAATAATTATTCATTGGTTTTATTAATATAACCGCTCTACCATCAGAAAATGCGCTTTAATCTCTGTTAACCTTATTACAGTGGCTATTTATACCCTCTTGTAACAAGTATAGATCACTTTTTTAAGCGATTTATATTGGTTAATAGTGGATTAAACGTTACCACAAATTTAATCGCACAAAGCTAAGTCTCATCTATAATTACCCTTAATATGAGACTATTTTAAAATTATAAAGGAGTCTCAATGTCTTTAACCACCCTCTTAGAAAAGCGTAATTCAGTGCGTGCTTATTTGGAAACACCCGTCGAACAAGCATTATTAGAAGCTATTTTTACACAAGCACAACGCGCTCCTTCAAATTGCAACGTACAACCTTGGCAAACTTGCGTGGTGTCTGGCGCTAAAAAAGAATCCCTTAAAAATGATTTACTCTTAGCGGTTATGAATGGTAAACCACCAAACCCAGACTTTAACTGGTTACCTAAATATGAGGGTATCCATAGAGACCGCCAATTTGGTTCAGCTAATGCACTTTACAGTGCTATTGGTGTTACCCGCGAAGACAAACTGGGTCGTCAAAAAGCGATGATCCGCAATTGGAGTTTTTTTGATGCTCCCCATGTAGTATTTTTTACTATGGATAAATATCTCGATATTATGGGTGCGGTTGACTTGGGTATTTATGCGCAAACTCTTTCGCTAATTATGGCTGAGCACGGTTTATCAAATTGTATGCAAGGGGCATTGGGGCAGTTCCCAGATCCAATCAAAAAATCCTTAAACTTACCAGAGCAAAGAGGCATTTTGTTTGGTATGTCATTTGGTTACGCTGATATAAATGCGCCGATAAATAAAACTCGTACTGATCGCGAAGATATTACCAATGCGGTTAGCTTCTTTAAATAACGACTCACAATAACAATTAATGAGTCGTCATCAGCAATCATGTTTTGTTCAAGACAATGTTGAATAATCATATTGAAAACTAATACAAAATATTTACCCAGCAGATAATAAAGAATACTGAGTGTCAGCATGGATAGTACTGAATTAGTTACATTTATAAGACAAAAAGTGTACCTATTGGTATATTTTAAATTAAGATGGGCATGGGACTAACCGTTTCCATTGGTCTAATTAATCCTTGACTGTTATTACCTATTATTGACTTTAGTTTGACACATTTTATGTTATTAACGCTTGAATATACCGTCGGTATTCTGCTTAGGTTGTTACGTTCAAATTTCATTTAACACAAAAAAGCCTTAACTCAATATATGGTAAGCTAACGTACCTATAAAAAAGGTAAAAATTTAACCTTACTACCAAGCGATGCCTATTCATTAAGTTGATAGCAATGAATTTTAAGGAAAAATGTAAACATGATTACTGTACATCATCTTAACAAATCACGTTCTAAACGCGTTATCTGGTTGTTAGAAGAGCTTAATATGCCTTATAACATTGTTAAACATCAACGTGACCCACTCACAAATTTAGCGCCTGAAAGTTTAAAATTAATTCATCCGCTAGCAAAAGCACCTATTATCGTCGATGGTGAGGTTACTTTGTGTGAGTCTGGCGCGGTTATGGAATATATTCTTAACCATGCAACAGCAAGTAATTTAAGGCCAAGCATTGATTCTAATGAATATTACCATTATTTAGAGTGGTTACACTTCGCAGAAGGGTCCTTAAGTTTACCTGTGATAACGACCTTGCTGATGTCAATGGAAACTCGTGAAGGCACTCAGCCTCTTGACGGTTATATTGCTAAAGAAAATCATCTCGATTTTTCATATATCGAAAATACTTTAACCGTAAGACGTTATTTTGCTGGTGATTCTTTTAGTGCTGCTGATATTATGATGGCAGTGATACTCGAAATTGCAGAAAGTATTGGTTTGTTAGAAAGCAAAGACAAAATTAAAGACTATCTCGTCAATATCAGAAAAAGACCCGCATATCAAAAAGCGGCTCAATTTGGCTAACAGCCAGTGATATCAATTTTAACAACTATAGGAAAGAACATGGAATTAATAGATTTTGAACTCAATGAAAACATTGCAACGATCACCTTAAAAAATGGCAAGGTTAACGCTATTTCTCATCAAGTAATAACAGAAATAAACAGCGCTTTAGATCAAGCAGAAGCAGCAAAAGCGGCCGTTATTTTAACAAGTCAACCGGGAATATTTTCAGGTGGCTATGATTTAAAAACGATGAAAGAAAGTTCTGACTCTGCCGTATCGCTAGTGACAGCAGGCTCAACGCTTACTCGCCGTATGTTATCTTTCCCCTTTCCTATTGTTGGCGCCTGTACCGGCCATGCAATTGCCAAGGGCGCATTTTTATTACTCAGTTGCGATTATCGTATCGGCACTCTAGGTTCATTTAAAATTGGACTCAATGAAGTGGCTATTGGTATGACCATGCATCAAGCTGGCCTTGAACTCGCTAGAAACCGAGTACCGATTAACTATTTAACGCGTTCGGTAATAAACGCTGAATTGTTTGATCCAGAAACAGCTGTATTAGCTGGATTTCTTGACACATTAGTTGAACCCGACCAATTAATGGCAACGGCAAAAGCTGCAGCTACCCAATTGTTAACCCTAAATATGACAGCACACCATGGCACTAAACTAAGAGAAAGAAAAGACATACTAACGGCATTAGATGCGGCGATAGCAATAGATTCAACGATGACCTTGAGCCTATAGTAAATCTACCATGACTCACTAAAGTATTTTCTTAGCGCTACACAACAAGAATGCTCACAGTATATTAGGCCGTTAACTTATGATAAAAAAATTCACCCTGTTTTCTGTTTTATTATTTCTGTGTGTTTACTTTAGTGGTGCATGGTATTTTTCTTCAAAAATATTAATACTGCCAATTACTGAGTGTACACAAGCCCGTTTTGTCTTTTGTGGAGAGCCAAGTGAACAAGGCCTCAGTTTTGAAGAAGTTGTTTTTAACACAGATGATGGGCTAACACTGCCGGCTTGGTATATGCCTGCAGATAATGACACCCATAAAGCGATATTATTAGTACATGGTAGAACAGCAAACCGAACCGAAGGTATGCGCTACGCCAAGGCTATTGTTGCTGCCGGTTATAATGTTTTAGCTATTGATCTGCGTCATCCTCGCCAAGACCCTGCTATTATTTCAACCATGGGCTATCACGAGAAGAAAGACGTCACAGCTGCTTTAAATTATTTAGTTGATAAGAAAAATATTAGCTCGATTGGTGTGATGGGATTTTCTATGGGCGCAGCAACTAGCATCATAGTTATGGCAAAAGACTCTCGTATAAAAGCGGGCGTCTTTAGTGGTAGCTATGCTAATTCGATGGACGTACTCGCTGAACAGGCAAAAGTACTCTACGGTCTTCCTCGTTATCCATTAATGCCAATGGTAGCAAAATTTTTTGCTTGGCGCGGCGATTTAGAAATTGATGAAATTAATCCCGAGAAGTACATCGCGAACATCTCGCCTCGACCTGTTTACATTATGCATGGCACAGCCGATAAAACCGTAGACTTTAAACACGGACAACGTTTATTTAGTGCCGCCAATGAGCCGAAGCAATTTTGGCAAGCTGAAGGTGGCGAGCACACTAAACTATGGCAACTCAACCCTGAAAAGGCTGAAAATAGTGTCGTTGATTTTTTTAATCGCTACCTTTAAAAGCTCTTCAGTTTAGTCTTAACCCTTTAATAATAAATTCAAGGGTAATAATCTTTTATATAATTTTTATCATAGGTGTTTATAAACGTATATGTCAAAACCTGTAATCAACTTTGTCCATGCCAATGGTTTTCCAGCAGGAAGTTACCGTACTTTTCTGTCATTGTTTTCAAACGATTATTCAACCATTGCTTTAGAACAATATGGTCACGATGATTGTTACCCCATTCATAATAATTGGCAATTTTTGGTCAATGAGCTGGTTAACTTCATTAAAAAGCAAGACCAAAAGGTCATTTGTGTTGGCCATTCTTTTGGTGGTGTCATTTCTTTTATGGCCGCTTGTCAGCATCCTGAACTTTTTCGTGGTGTCGTCATGTTAGACCCTCCAGTATTTTCTGGGCCATTATCTTGGTTTTTGAAACTCGCTAAAAAAACACCTTTTATTGATAAAATATCTCCAGCGGGTCGAGCTAAAAACAGGCAGAAACATTGGCCGTCTGAAACACAATTAGTTAATAATTTTGCTCAAAAGAAACTTTTTAAAAACTTTGATGCCCGTTGTTTACAAGATTACGTAGACAGTGCCGTGACATTAAAAAATAAAAGATGGGAGTTAATGTTTTCACCTGACGTTGAAGCCGATATATTTAGACACCTACCTTGCAATTTAACAACATATAAAAATAAACTGACGGTGCCATCTGCATTGATTTATGGTGATAAAACAGACGTATTGCCGGTAAGTTACTTTAATCGATTTGCTAAAATGAATAACATACCACTGACTAAATTAGCTAATGGCGGACATATGTTTCCGCTTGAACAACCAGAAGCAACCGCGTCTATAATTACTAACATTATAAAAGATTGGTAAGTAATGTAATAAAAGAGAAGCTGCTATAAAACGGCTTTTATTAGCCCTTCATTCATTACAGACAGGTAAAGCTGCAACCGTCCTTGGTTTTAATTTACTAGTGGGATATTTAGCTGAGCGCTTTTATCGCTCGACCTATGCCATCGACCGTTAAAGGGTACATTCTATCCGTTATTAACTGCCTAATAATTGAGATTGAGTGATGATAATCCCAATGAGTCTCTGGCTGTGGGTTTAACCAAGCGACCTTATTAAAATGACCAAGAATTTTGTGCATATGAAAGGTACCTGGTTTTTCATTCCAGTGTTCAACACTGCCGCCAGGTGCTGTTACTTCATAAGGCCCCATAGTGGCATCACCGACAAATATAACTTTGTAGTCCGAACCAAATGTTCTAATAATTTCTTCTAAATCAATAGTATCAGTACGGCGTCGGCTATTGTCTTTCCATAATCTTTCATAAACACAATTATGAAAATAGAAAAATTCAAGGTGTTTAAACTCGGTATGTGCCGCTGAAAAAAGTTCTTCACACGTATGTATGTAATCGTCCATAGAACCGCCGATATCAAAAAACATCAATACTTTTACCGCATTATGACGTTCAGGCTCCATATGTACATCAAGCATACCGCCATTTTTCGCCGTTGAGGTAATAGTGGTGTTAATATCAAGCTTTTCACTAGCACCGGTACGGGCAAATTTTCTGAGTTTTTTTAGCGCTAACTTTATATTTCTAGTGCCTAATTCTCTGTCTTGATCAAAGTTTTTAAATTCTCGTTTATCCCACACTTTAACCGCACTATTATTACGATTTTTATCTTGCCCTACCCTAATACCTTCGGGGTTATAACCATAAGCGCCAAAAGGAGATGTACCACCAGTACCCACCCATTTATTGCCGCCAGCATGGCGTTTCTTTTGTTCTTCAAGGCGTTCTTTCAACGCTTTCATTAGCTCGTCTAAACCACCTAATGCCTTTAACTTGTCTTTTTCTTCTTGGCTTAGGTGTTTTTCAAATTCTTTTCTTAGCCAATCCTCAGGTAATATTTTATCAAATATATCAATTGCTTGGATACCTTCAAAATATTCAGCAAATGCACTATCGAATTTATCATAATGAATTTCATCTTTAACCATAACAATTTTAGCTAGGTGATAAAACTCTTCCACATTAGCAAAAACAACCCCCTTTTTTAATAGCGCAATTAAGTCTAATAACTCACGCAAACTACAAGGAACTTTATGTTTTCTTAACGTTATAAATAAATCTATAAACACAACAACTACCTGTTTCTGCGACTAATAAAGGCGAGTTTTTCAAGTAGTGAGACATCTTGTTCATTTTTTAATAGCGCACCAAATAATGGAATAATACCAGACTGCTTATCGATTAATACCTCTTGAGCAACATCGTCTGCGACCAGTAGTTTCAACCAATCGATTAACTCTGATGTTGAAGGCTTTTTCTTAATACCTTGTAAGTCTCTCAGTTCAAAAAACACTTCTAAGGTATGCGCTAATAACTCTTTTTTTACATCAGGGTGGTGAACAGCAATAATCTGTTCCATTTCTACTTTTGTTGGAAACTTAATGTAATGAAAGAAACAACGACGTAAGAATGCATCGGGTAGCTCTTTTTCATTATTAGACGTTATAATAATGATTGGACGTTGTTTTGCTTTAATAACTTGTTGCGTTTCATAAACATAAAACTCCATCTTATCAAGCTCTTGCAGTAAATCATTAGGGAACTCTATATCGGCTTTATCTATTTCATCAATTAATAATATCGGACGTTGCTCTTCTTCAAACGCCTGCCAAAGTTTACCTTTAACGATGTAGTTAGCAATATCATGCACACGTTCGTCGCCTAGCTGGCTATCTCGTAATCTTGATACGGCATCGTATTCGTATAAGCCTTGTTGTGCTTTAGTTGTTGATTTAATATGCCATTGATATAGCTTACAATTAAGCGACTTTGCTAATTCTTCAGCTAATTGCGTTTTACCCGTTCCTGGCTCACCTTTAATCAATAGTGGCTTTTCTAGGGTGATCGCTGCGTTTACCGCTAAGCGAAGTTCGTCTGATGCAATATAACTCTCTGTACTGTTAAACATGTTTTTACCTATTTTAGGACTTAATTATAGTCTAATTCGACTAACATCTACGCAACGTTAATTGCGACCGGTGTACCATTTAAAGCAGCATTACCGGTTAAAGTATCTACTCGACTTGCATCGGTTAAATCATTAATACTAACACCTGGTTGCTTGGCTGCAACCGACATCTGGGTGCCTTGTTGATTATGTCCCCAGCCTTGCGGCATACTGACCACCCCACGTTGAATATCGTCGGTGATCACTACCTCTATTTTCACTTCACCTACCATTGAGCTCACCATAACAGATTGACCATTGCTAATGCCTAATACCTCAGCATCATCTGGATGAACCTCTAAGGTACAAGGATTTTTGCCTTTAATTAAGCGCTCGGAATTCTGTGTCCAGGTATTATGACTTTTCACTAAACGGCGACCAATTAAATCGAACGGATAATTGATATCACGAGCAGGATGAATAATAACATTTTGCAAACGCGGTAAATCATTAATATAGAGTTGCGGCACTAAGTTTACGCTACCTTGCTCGGTTTTTATCCGCGCTTCGATACACGGCATTAAAGGTCCAATATCGATACCATGAGGATTGTCGATTAATTTTTCTAAGCTCATACCTTGTTTACCATAAGGACCCTTTTGCAATTCCATATCTAAGATCATTTCTGGTGTGTATTCATCAAGGTCTGTATCTGTCATTCGTGCCGCTAGCTCCTTCATTATTTGCCAATCGGTGCGTTGATAGTCTGCTGGTTCAAACAATGGCTTAGAATATTTGACGGTATTTCTTACTGAAAATGAATTGAAGAAAATATCAAAATGCGAATTTTCAAGACCGGTTGTTGCCGGTAAAATAATATTAGCGTGTTTAGTGGTTTCATTAAGATAAATGTCGATGGCGACCATATAATCTAATCCTGAAAACGCATCAGCTAATTTATGTCCACTCGGTGATGAAAGCACAGGGTTACCTGCAACAGTAATTAAGCTTTTTATTTGACCTTCACCGGGGGTTAATATCTCTTCAGCTAATGTTGCAACCGGAAACTCACCATTGAAAAAAGGTAACTTTCTGACACGACTCTTATATTGCCCAAACGAGCTTTTATAACCCTTCTTATGATTTCTTAATAAATCAAAAGCGGGCTGTGGAAACATAGCACCGCCTGCACGGTCAAAATTGCCGGTTATAATATTCAGCACATTGGTTAGCCATTGGCATAAACCACCGAACGTTTGAGTAGATGCACCCATACGGCTGTAACACACCGCTGAGTCTGCAGTTGTCATATCATTGGTTAACGTTCTAATATCACTTGCCGGTATGCCGACATGCTTAGCCACAGATTCGGGTGAATAATCATTAGCGATATTTTCCAACGCATCTAGTCCATCGACCATATCTGCTAGGTGGCGAAGATTAACGCTATTGGTTGTAAAAACACAGTGGATCATCGCCAATAACAAGAGTGCATCTTTTTCCGGTCTGATAAACAAATGTTGATCGGCAATTTTAGCGGTTCGTGTACGGCGAGGGTCAACAACAACAATTTTACCTCCTCGTTTTTGAATGGCTTTCATTCGGCCGATAACATTGGGTGCTGTCATCATACTACCATTTGAGACCACAGGGTTTCCGCCAATAATCAACATAAAATCAGTGCGGTCTATATCGGGCACAGGGATTAACATACCCGCACCAAACATAAAATTAGCGGCAACATGATGTGGCATTTGATCGGTTGAAGCAGAACTAAAACGGTTTATCGTCCCTAACGCTTTCATAAATGGTTTTAGAAAAAGCGCATTACCTAAGTTGTGCGCGTTAGGGTTACCTAAGTAAACCGCTAAAGCGTCACGGCCATGTTCTTTTTGAGTGCCTTTAAGTTTTTCGGCTATCTCGGTAAAAGCTTGATCCCATGAAATATCTTCCCAGCCATTAGCTGTCCGTCTAATCGGTGTTTTTAAACGGTCTTCATCATTATAAAAATCTTCTAACGCCGTTGCTTTTGGGCAATTATAACCTTTACTAAAAGGGTCTTTTGGGTCGCCTTTAATCGATAAAATATGCTTATCTTGATACTTGATTTCTAAGCCGCACATCGCTTCACAAATATTACAGTTACGGTAGTGCGTTTGGATATCACTCATAGTTATCTCCTAATTGGACCCATTAAAAAATGAAAACCTTCTTGGTTAGCGGCTTAAAACATATTAATTATTGACGTTAAAATTTCTCTTCAAGCCACTGTTTTGTCAGGCCAATACTGACCATACTTTTAAGTTTAAACAATGCCATCCAATCACCATCTTGGGGAACAGCATCGCCGCAACGGGGATCTGAACGTTGCAGCGCACCCGTCATTTTATGATCTATAGGTATAGTTTCACAGCCATGATCTGATTCACAAATGAAATCCCAAGGTTCTCGAGCCGGTGCATGACAAGCAAAACAGTTGCCGCCAAAGCGATTAACAACATCGACAAAACCACGCTTACCTATTTTTGACCCTTGTTCATTAACTTCTAGTTCAAAAAACTCCCAGTCACCCGTCGCGGGAAAAGTACCCGATTCACGTTTAACCATGGCTTCTGTTGGTACAAGCTGCACAACCGAACCCACGGGGTACTTAGCGCCCTCTGGTGCATTGGCTGCGGCTAAAGTGCTTGTTATATCTCCTAAAAGATTATCAACATAAAAATGCCTGACTGGTGTCATATCTCTTATGCAGCTGAAGCTGTTCTCATCGACATTAACCTCTGTTATTGCTGTAACAGCGTCAGCGACAGCAACACTTTGATCAGGGTCTGGTGTATTAACGGATGTGTCTGCGCTAGCAGACAAGGATGTTAAACATGCAAACACTAAGGAGCACATCAGGTTATTAACAAGTTTCTGGGACATATTCATTTCCATTTTAATTAAGTATCGTAAAGTAAATTTGAGTTTTATTGATAAAAAAACACCTATAACCGCGCAACATTAAGCTGACCATCAGAGTTTAACGATAAGTTTGCCTTTATTTTCACCGGTAAAAAATAAGTTCAAGCCAGTCATCGCTTCATCAAAACCATCTAAGATATGAGCACGATACTTAATCTTACCTTGCATTACATAGGGTGTTAGCTTTTCTAATAGGGCTGGGACTTCGCCAAAATGATCTGGCATAGTAAAGCCCTGTATTGTTAAGCGTTTCTTAATGATAGGGATCCAACTAGGTGCTAAGTCTGGTTCTGCTTTTGGGTAATCAGCAATCATTCCACAAACGACAATTCGACCATGAGCATTCATCCGGGCAATAACATGGTGTTGGATGGGTCCACCGGTATTTTCAAAATAGACGTCAATACCCTTTGGCGTTAATTGCGCTAATGTAGTCGCTATATCATCAGTTTTATAATTTATCGCGCCATCAAAGCCTAATTCATTTACCACCCAATCGGCTTTTTCATCACTACCTACGACACCAATGACAGTTAGTCCGTCAGCTTTAGCAAGTTGCCCAACAATTGAACCAACCGAACCAGCCGCTCCAGAAACAACAAGTGTTTCCCCTTTTTGAGGCTTACCTATGCTGTATAATCCTTGTGTTGCGGTTAACCCCGGCAAGGCAAAAACCGATAAGATAGCTTCATCTGGTAAGGGTGCTGTTACTTTATTTAAACCCGTACCATCACTTAAGTAGTATTCTTGCCAGCCCATCATGCCCATAACGCGATCACCAACGTTGAAGTTAGCATGATTACTTTCAACGATTTCACCGATACCTGAACTGCGCATAACATCGCCAAGGGCAACGGGTGGAATATAGCTTTCTGTATCTGCACTCATCCAACCGAACATTGCCGGATCTAATGACATATGTGATTGTTTCACAAGAAATTGGTTTTTTGCCACTTCAGGAATATTCTTTTCTACAACGTCAAACAAATCAGGTCCTATTGGACCACCAGAAGGACGTGCTACTAAATTTATCGCTTTATATGTTGTAATCATTATTATCTCAATGCGTTTATAGTATGTAATTGGTGACTCTTTATTAAGAGACTATGCCAATAACTGATTTATACTCTTTATGTGGTTTAACTGTTGATTTTTATAAATCTGATCAAATGACTCCGCTAACTTTTCGCTGTCATTCATCACTTTTTGCCAATACCACATTCGCTGTTTGCGGTTCATGGCAATGAAGTCGTTTCTGTCAGGAATTTTATGATGAGGTAATGCGTCAATAAACTTAGCAGAAGGACAAATCAACACCGTATTGTCGTAGTTTTTTAATCTTACTTTTCTTGTTAAACTTTTATCAAACCAACCCGCCTTAAGTGATGAGCTAAAATGGGGGTAAAGTGTTAATCCTGGATTTTTAATCTCAAAATCAAAATGATAATCAACAATACCACCATCTCGATACATACCTTTTGGACTATTTTCAATATCGCTAATACCTCGCATCACCAAGGGTATTGAACCTGATGCGAGTAACGCGTTACGAATATTGCCTGTTGAAAAAGATAGGCGTGATGTGGGTATGTTATCAGGATCGCTAAGCTCAAGGTTACTATGGCTCGATTGAAAAATATAACGCTCATATTGGCTATTTAAGCGTGGGCGACTGATGCGATTATTAACATAGCTTTTTGCCAGGCCAAGTCCTTGAATAAATTTATTTTCATAAGCAACAAAACCGTTACATTTAGCAACGATGATATGCGCTTTAAAATGGAGGTTATCAACAATTTCTTGCTCGCCTGATTCACCAAAAATAGCATCCATCATTTCTAGTGCTTTTTCGCTAACCTCTGCGGGCTTGGCTTTAGCCGTGTAGGTAGTTTCATGATAATTTTTTGCGAGACGCTCTATTGCAGCGATGGGATCTTTTTGAGCAAAACATGCATTTCTAAAAGCACCAACACTTGAGCCAATAAGGTTTAATGCTTGTTCTCTATTTTTAAAAAACTCACTAAAGAGGTATTTATCTAAACCATATAAAGTAAACCATTTAGGTCCACCACTCGCCGCTAAAAAAGAGCTAAATAAGTCAGGTGAAAATCCATTTTCTTTAATCGTCTTCATGGCTGAATCGCCAGCATATATTTCTAACATATTATTTTGTTGTTCACTTTTTGGTGACAATAATAAATCATTATAATCTCTAAGCTATGGTAAACGTTAGAAATAAATTAAACAAATGAATAGTACTTATGGTTCATTATTCACCAAATGAATTCGAGTTAACGAAAACGAGAAATATAACCAAGCTTAAGATAGTGAAAAGCACAAATGAGGAGACCAAACCCAAAGCGTTCAGTCTCTTAACAGAGGTGAACTATTTTTTACTGGGATTAATCAGATATTTTTCGCCTGTTTTCTTAGCATTGTATTGTAAAACAATCGCTGGGGTCATCGCTTGTTCAAAACTTAATTCGTCAGTAAACGCACAAGCAAAAGTAGTTTTTATCTCATCGGCCACTTGCTTTTGTAATTTTGCGATTTGTTGTGGTTGCAACTTGCTCAAAAAGCTCATCAATAACCAACCGCCTATACCCCATGTCATTCCGTAAGCGCGATTTAAGATACTTGGAGTGAAGTCTAAACCCCCATAAATATAAACTTGTTTATTTGTCTCTGAACCATAAGTATTAAAACCAACAGCGTCTTTACTGCCAGACTGCTCCATAGCGTTCAGGATATCACTGACAATTTCTCCGCCACCTATCGCGTCAAAGGCTAAAGTTGCCCCTGTTTCATCAATCGCTTTATACAAATCAGCCTTGAAGGTTTTACTAGATGAATCACAAATATATTGAGCACCAATTGCTTTAAGTATCTCGGCTTGTTGCTGACTTCTAACAATATTGACCAAAGGAATGTCTTGTGCCAAACATATTTTATTCAGCATTTGTCCTAGACTTGACGCTGCAGCTGTATGCACTAATGCACTGTGCCCCTCCATACGCATGGTTTCTACCATACCTAAAGCAGTTAAAGGATTTACAAAAGAAGAAGCAGCATGCTTAGCTGTAGTCCCCTCATGGTGAACAATACAAGATTGTGCGGGTACGCAACAATATTGGGCATAGGCGCCTCCGGTTAAAATCGCGACTGTTTTCCCCATTAACGACTGAGCAGCGTCACTATCACCGGCAGCAATCACAGTACCTGCGCCTTCATTACCAATAGGTAATACTTGATCTAAACGAGATTTAATTCGAGGTAGTATACTGCTATGCACAGGTGCACTGAGCGTTAATTTATCTGCACTTAATACCGCCTCGGCTAAATTAGCAGGTCCAAACATCGGCCACATATCAGATGGGTTGATGGGAGCGGCTTCAATGCGAACAATCACTTCATGGGACTTAGGTGTCGCTACCTCTACCTCTTTTAAAGATAGTTCAAGTGTTCCGCTTGCAGAAATATGAGTAAATAATTGTTTTGCGCTTGTCATGATAAGATATTCTCCAGCTGTTTGTTGTCGTTTTATGACGTGGTAATTTTGATAGCGTTAGGTGCTACCTTGCGTGTTGTCTTGGCTACAATAACGGTTACTTCCATTAGCGCCTTTGAGGCTCAGTCACTTTACGACCCTCAAGACTAAATTTGCCGGTTCCTAGGCCAGTTATTATTAATAAACCGGCTATTATGCCCATATTTTTAAAGAAGTTTTGTAATTCATGACTGCGTGCCACACCTTCTGTCATTCCCCAAAAATCATGCATAAATAGGCTGATCAACAAGGTTAGACCCGCTAATATAAACGCAGACACTTTACCTTTGAAACCAATAATGATGGCCACTCCACCAACCAATTGAATAATAATGGTTAACACTAATAATAACGATACCATAGGAACATTGTGCTGCTCCATGTAGACACTGGTGCCCTCAAATTTGTTAATTTTACTTATCGCAGGGATAATAAAATAAAACCCCATCAGTAAACGTCCCAACAAAAGACAGCTATTTTCTAAAATATTCAAGGGTAAATCCTTATCGTGTTAATGAGTTTTTTAGCTTCCTAGCAGAATAAAAAACGCCTAAGGACTAGCATAACACTAGCCGTAGGCGTATATATATCCAATCGATTTAGTTCTAGAAAAAAGTTAACCTAGTCTATTTATGCAACGTCCTTACGTAACTCTTTTCGTAACACTTTACCGACATTACTTTTTGGCAACTCATCGATGAACTCTATCAACTTAGGACGTTTATAGTTTGTTAGCATTTCATGACAATGATCAAATATATCTTGCTCTGCTAAATTAGGATTTTTCCTGACAATAAAAACCTTAACCGCTTCTCCCGTTGTATCGTGTGGAATACCAATAGCAGCGGCTTCAAGTACACCATCATGCATGACGAGTACTTCTTCAATTTCATTAGGAAAAACATTAAAACCTGAAACGTTGATCATGTCTTTTTTTCGGTCAACAATTTTAAAAAAGCCATTTTCATCCATGGTGGCAATATCGCCGGTAGCTAGCCAACCATCTTTGAGCACTTCTTCGGTTGCATCGGGTCGGTTGTGATAACCTTTCATCACCTGAGGACCTTTAACCCACATTTCACCGGGCTCACCTAGCGCAACTTCCTCACCATTATCGCCAATTAAGCGAATATCGGTCGAAGAAACAGGTAAGCCAATAGAGCCGTTATAGCTTTGTTGATTAAAAGGGCTCATCGTCACTAATGGCGCACACTCTGTTAAACCATAACCTTCTAACAATCTTGTTTTAGTGACTTTTTCCCAAAGCTCGGCTACCGGACGTTGTACTGACATTCCGCCACCAAAACCAAGTTTTAATGGGCTAAAATCAAGTTGGTCAAACCCAGGGGTATGTAATAAAGCATTAAACAAAGTATTTACACCCGTGATAATAGTAAAAGGGTATTTAGCGAGCTCTTTAACAAAGCCTTTCATATCTCTTGGATTGGTAATTAAAATATTAGTACCGCCAAAAGGCATAAAACATAAGCAATTAGACGTTAGCGCATAGACATGATAAAGCGGTAAGGCTGTCACCATAATTTCTTTGCCTACTTCATATATATTTTTAGTCGCCGCATTTGATTGTTCGAGGTTAGCTACCATATTGCGATGGGTAAGCATGGCTCCTTTTGATGGGCCCGTCGTGCCACCGGTATATTGTAAGAAGGCTAGATCTGAACCAACCACTTTGACAGGACTAAAGGTTAATTTAGCTCCTTTTGTCATCGCTTGATTAAATCTGACTGCTCCAGGAAAATTAAAAGCAGGCACCTGCTTTTTAACATGCCTGAGTACACTGTTAATAAGTAACCCTTTAACTGCCCCTAACCTGTCACCTACAGCCGTAAGAACAATATGTTTAACATCGGTTTTATCAATAACTTTTTCAAGGACATGGGCAAAATTCTCGAGGATGAGAATAGCTTTAGTGCCTGAGTCTTTTAACTGATGCTCTAATTCACGTGCTGTGTATAACGGGTTAACATTCACCACGGTAAGTCCAGCTAATAAGGCACCAAATAATGCGATAGGGTATTGAAGAAGATTGGGGATCATAATCGCGAATCTATCACCTTTAACTAATCCTAAATCTTGTTGTAAGTAAGCCGCAAAGTCATGAGCTTGTTGACCAAGTTCTTGATAACTAATGCTTGCTCCCATATTAATAAAAGCGGTGTTATCTTGATATAACTTGGTATATTTAGTAAATAAATCTGCTAATGAGTTATATTTATCTGGGTCTATTTCGAAATCAACACCAGGTGGGTAACTCTTTTCAAGCCAAATCTTTTCCATTATATTTATCTCCCCAATCACAAATTGTTTACGTGGCATTATTATTATAGTTACGCCACGGTAAATGTTTTAATTAAAACGGTTAAAGTACTTCAAACAGACCCGCTGCGCCCTGTCCACCACCAATACACATGCTGATCACAACATATTTAATTCCACGACGTTTTCCCTCAATCAGTGCGTGCATCACCATACGTGTGCCACTCATACCATAAGGATGGCCAATAGAAATTGCACCACCATTTACATTAAGACGATCTTCAGGAATGCCTAATTTAGTCGCACAATATAAAACTTGTACCGCAAAAGCTTCATTGATTTCCCATAAACCGATATCGTCAATCGTTAAGTTATTACGCGCTAACAATTTGGGTATTGCATAAATCGGCCCAATCCCCATTTCATCGGGTTCACAACCGGCAACGACCATGCCACGATAGACACCTAAAGGCTTAAGGCCTCTCTGCTCAGCTAAACCTCGTTCCATTAGAACAACGGCTGCAGCGCCATCGGATAACTGCGAAGCATTGCCGCCCGTAATAGCGCCATTATCTTTGACCGCCTTTAAAGCCGACAGTCCTGCTAACGTTGTTGATGGACGATTACCTTCATCTTTAGTTAAAGTGACCGTTTCTTTACTGATATCACCCGTCGCCTTGTCCATAACCAGTTTAGTACAGGTCACCGGCACAATTTCATCATCAAACCTAGCCGCTTGTTGCGCTGCGGCGGTACGTTGTTGAGATTTAAGTGCATAGGCATCTTGCTCTGCTCGAGAAATACTATAGCGATTGGCAACGATTTCAGCCGTATCAAGCATCGGCATATAAGTAGCTGGTCGATAGGCTTTAACACTTGGGTCAACAGCTCTATACATATTCATTTTATCGTTTTGTACCAAACTAATGGAATCGCAACCGCCTGCAAGCACCACTTGTGCGCCATCACAAACAATATGATTGGCCGCAATAGCAATAGACATTAAGCCTGACGAACATTGACGATCGACAGTCATGCCAGGTACAGAAACCGGCAACTCAGCCGCCATTGCCACTTGCCGACCAAAGTTCATCCCTTGATTACCTTGCGTTAGAGCGGCACCAAAAATACAGTCTTCAATTTCATTGGCATCGATTCCTGCTCTTTCAACGGCGGCTTTAACCGCAATAGCCGCTAAAGTTGGCGCCGATAAATCATTAAAGGCACCTCGGTATGCTTTACCTATCGGGGTACGTGCGGCAGATACTATTACGGCTTCTCTCATCAGTATTCCTTTTTAATTATTATGTGAACGACAAACAAGTTGTCATATTTACTTTTGCTGCTGTGACTTCATATAAGCCATAGCTTTGCTGACAAATTTCTCACCTTGTTTTGATCCAGAAGATAAAGCTGCTTGGCCTGTTTCATCAGTTAACTGTGACCACTGTCCGCGCACAGATTCTGGTGTTTGTGACGACTGTGGGATAAAACAACCTTGAGTTTCAAACATGCTTGCACTTGAGTAACCGCCCGCACCTGCACATAAAATAAAGCGGGTCGGCGCATCGTCATCGCAAAGGGTTAGCAAACCAGCCGTTACCGCTTCAGGAGTAAATGCTTTTACAATGTCTTCAGGCATTAGGTCCTCAGTCATACGTGTGCCAGCAGTTGGGGCAAGCGCGTTAATCCTAATGTTATTTTTAAATCCTTCAATCGATAACGTATTCATTAACCCTAAAACTGCCATTTTAGCTGCGCCGTAGTTAGCTTGGCCAAAATTACCATACATGCCACTGGATGAGGTTGTCATCACAATACGGCCATAGTTTTGTTCACGCATGATATCCCAAACAGCTTTAGTACAATTAACGCTGCCCATCACATGAACATCCATCACCAAGGAAAAGTCTGCTAAGGTCATTTTAGTAAAGGATTTATCTCTTAAAATACCGGCATTGTTGATTAATATATCAACACGACCCCATTTTTCCATGGCTTGATTAACCATGTCTTTTACTTCATCAAAGTTCGCAACATTTGCGCCATGGCTGATGGCTTCTCCACCCTTTTCTTCAATTAAACGCACAACATCTTGTGATGCTTGTGAAGACGCCCCGCTACCATCGCGCGCACCTCCTAAATCATTAACAACGACTTTTGCGCCACGCGCAGCAAGCGCTAAGGCATGTGAGCGACCTAATCCATTACCTGCGCCGGTAACTATAGCGACTTTTCCTATAAAACTGATTGTCATGATATTTCCTTAAAATACTTTAAAATTACTTTTTAGCCATGTTATTTTACCATTTGTACTGAAATCCACTGTGCGACTAGCGCAGGTGTTTCACTGCCTTCAATTTCAACACTTACTTGGGTAGACAAACGATATTGTCCTGGTTTTTTTTCTTCAATCGCCAACGTTGTTGCATGTGCTCGAATACGACTATTGACCGCAACGGGTTGCAAAAATCTCACCTTGTCAAAACCGGCATTTAAGCCCATGTAAAATCCGTCAATGATAACGCTAAAGTCTTCAGCAAAATGAGAGAGCATTGATAGCGATAAGAAACCATGAGCAATAGTACCGCCAAAGGGTGTCGCTTTTGCCTTTTCTTCATCAACATGGATAAACTGATGATCGAGTGTACAATCAGCAAATTGATCAATTTGTTGCTGAGTAACTAAGTGCCAAGGCGTTGGTTTAGCTTGAAAACCTATATAATTTGCTAATTCTTCTTTGTTAATTATAGTTGGCATAAGGTGTCTCTATTATTTATTTAACTGCTATTTTTAATGACTCTTTAAAACCATTCAGCTTTCATCTGATAAGTGCTGTCATCACTGTCTATTAACAGCGCTGACCATAACGCTATTTGCGGTAATTCAAACCTGTAGAAATACTGTAAGGTTTGCAGTTTTCCTTGATAGAAATTTTCATCACTTTGGTGTGGTTTATTTTCAAGCGCTTTCGTGGCAACAAGGCCTTGTTTGAGCCATAACCAAGCGACGATCACATGTCCAAACAACTCGAGGTATTTAACCGAATTAGCTAAAGCTAAATCAATATTTTTGCTGGTCATGGCGGTTAATAGTGCTTCGGTAGTTAGCTGTAAACTTTTTACCGCTGCCGTTAGTTGTTGGCTAAATTCAGTTAAACTTTGATAATTTTTGGCTTGTTCTATCGTTATATTTATTTCAGTTAACGTTGCTAAGTATCCTGCCATCTTATTCATTGGCACCTTTCGCGTTAATAAGTCCAACGACTGAATACCCGTTGTACCTTCATGAATAGCGTTTAAACGATTATCACGATAAAATAATTCCACGGGGTGTTCATTAATATAGCCATGACCACCGAGTACTTGAATGGCTAGGTCATTGGCTTTAGTACCATATTCAGAGGGCCATGTTTTAATAATAGGGGTAAGAAAGTCTAATAAGAGATGCGCGTGCTCTTTTTCTTCAGCACTAGCTGCTGTTTTCTCATCATCACTCAATTGTGTGCCATAAAGTACTAATGAAAATGCGCCCTCTGCGTAAGCTTTTTGTGCGAGAAGCATTCTTCGTACATCGGCATGTTCGATAATATTAACCATAGGTGATAGTGGATCTTTACTCGAGGGTAAACGACCTTGTGGCCGATTTTTAGCATAATCTAATGAGTACAAGTAACCTGCTATACCGATAACCGCCGCACTGGTTCCAACCATAATGCGTGCTTCATTCATCATATGAAACATATATTTGAGCCCTTGGTTTTCTTCCCCCACTAAGTAACCAACAGAGCCGTTCTTTTCTCCAAAACTCAACGCAGTGGAAGTTTGAGCCCGCCCGCCCATTTTATGAAATAGTCCGGATAAGGCGACTTCATTGTCATCGCCAATTGAGCCATCGTCATTAAGCAAAAATTTTGGTACAACAAAAAGCGAAATACCTCTTATCCCTTTTGGCGCTCCGGTTAATCTCGCAAGCACTAAGTGAACAATATTTTCACTGAGATCATGATCACCACCCGATATATAAATTTTATTACCACTAATGCGATAGCTACCGCCTTCGGCCTTAGTCGCTTTAGTGATTAAATCACCTAAGCCTGAACCACTGCCCGGCTCTGTCATCGCCATTGTGCCCATAAAACGACCCGCTCGCATTGGTTTTACCCAATTTTCGATGAGGTCTTCACTGCCATGCGCGCTAAGTAAATTAGCATTCGCGGTAGTTAACATGTTGTAACCTAAACCGACACCACCAGCGACAGTTAAATATGAAGTAGCGATGCTGGCGATGATTGGCGGCAGTTGCATACCACTGGTTTCATAATCTGCGGTCGCTGAAGATAAACCCGAGGCAATAACGGCATCAATAGCGGGTTTGAGCTCAGGAATTAAATGTACCTTTTTACCGTCAAACGTCGGTTGGTGAGTATCAAGTTTTTGACGAATAGGTAAGAAATGTTTTTCTGCTATAGTTTTAGCCGTAGCAATAACTTCGTTAAATGTATGCCGGTCATGATCTTGATAACGTTCTCTTTTTAAAAGAGACTCACTATCAAAGAATTCATACAGCATAAATTCAATATCTCGTTGATTCATTAATTCACTGGCCATTCGGGTCTCTTCTTATTAACTATTTAAAAAAGTAACACAAGATTATTGTTTACTGCGCTGATACACCGCCATCAATCGCGATACATTGCCCGGTCATATAAGTGTTCGCGGGTGACAGCATCATTAGCATCACGGCAACAACTTCTTTAGGCTCGGCTAAACGCTTCATTGGCGCACCTAAACTCATTTTACTTTGCATACTTTCATCGGCCATGTCAGTGACCATTTTAGTTAAGGTAAAAAAAGGACATATCGCATTGATACGAATATTATGGCGACCATATTCAACAGCGCCCGTTTTTGTCAAACCAATAACGGCATGCTTTGCCATAGAGTAAGCCGCAACTTTTGCCGCACCGCCAAGACCTGCCATTGAGCTAACGTTTAAAATGGCGCCACCTTGTTGCGTTAACATCTGCTTAATTTGATGACTCATGCCAAACTGCACACCTTTAACATTAACGGCAAATTGTCTATCCATCAGGGCTTCGTCAATTTCGTGTAAGGCATGAAAATCATGAGCAACACCTGCATTATTAACACCAATGTCAACACGACCAAATTTTTCAATGGCTAAGTCGACCATAGCTTTACAATCTGCATTTTTAGCAACATCGCATTGAAGTGCGAACACCTCAGCGCCTGAAGCTGCAATATCGTTGGCTACCTTGTTAACACCTGCTTCGTTAATATCACTGATCACTAACTTAGCACCACGCTGAGCTAACTCTTGGGCTAATAACATACCAAACCCCTGAGCAGCACCCGTAATAACAGCAACTTTTCCGGTAAAATCTAATAATGGATCCATTTTTTTTCCTTAAAATATTATTTGAACGTGTTTATTGTCATGGTGCTAAATTGAATAGCTAGCGGCTATTTTCTGACCTTTTCTTGCGCTATTATCTCAAGAGCCATCAGTGCTAAAGGTTCGACAAACTGACCAATTTTACTGGCATTTTCATTCGACGCATTGCCCTGTGACGCTCTTTTGGCAACACCTTGAACAATGGCGGCTAACCTGAAAAAACTAAAGGCGAGATAAAATGTCCAGTTATCTATCTTTTCAATGCCCATACGCTGACAATAGGTTGCCACATATTCTTCTTCCGTTGGAATGCCTAAACTGGCTCTATCTACCCCTTTTAAGCCATCGATACTGCCAATACCTTGGGGCATACGTAATCCCATACATTGATAGGCTAAATCAGAAAACGGATGTCCTAAGGTTGAGAGCTCCCAGTCAAGAATGGCTATAATTTCTGGTTTGTCTTTGGCAAACATCATGTTGTCTAAGCGAAAATCGCCATGGACTAAACAAACTTTGCCATCATCTGCGGGCAAATTAACTTCAAGCCATTGGTTTAACTTGTCCATCGCTATTATTTTTTTGAGTTCTGAGGCACGGTATTGCGCAGACCAACGATCATATTGACGTTGAAAATAATTACCTGCTTTTCCGTAATCACTTAAGCCAACACTTTCAACATTGATGCTATGTAAAGCAACCAAAGCATTGTTCATTGCGTCATACATTTTACTGCGATATTCATTAGTTTTGACTTCTGCTAATGAGGCACTCCAATAAACGCTACCATCACAATATTCCATCAGATAAAACATCGAGCCAATAATGCTAGTATCTTCGCAAAGGTGATAAACCTCGGCGACAGGAACGTCTGAAGATTTTAACGCGGCTAGCACTTTATATTCACGGTCAACCGCATGTGCTGATTTTAGGAGTTTTCCTGGCGGTTGGCTGCGCAAGACAAATATTCCGGACTGCGCTATCACTTTATAGGTTGGATTAGATTGTCCGCCTGAAAATTTATCAAGCGTAATGGGACCGATAAAACCATCAAGATGAAGTGCTAGGTAAGCGGTGAGTTTTTCAACATCAAAAGGTACGTTTGCTGCCATGTATTTATTCTCTTTCAGATTTAAGACGATTAATTTCAATAATCATTTAATGTTATGTCGATTTTTTTACTAAATCTCGTCCAAGTTGCATCATGTGAACTTGATCAGGACCATCTGCTAAACGCAAGGTTCTTTGAGCCGCATATGCATGCGCTAAAAAAGTATCCTGACTAACCCCTACCGCGCCGTGACATTGAATAGCTCGGTCAATAACGTCAAGCGACATATTCGGTGCAACTATTTTTATCATGGCAATAATATCTTTGGCTGCTTTATTACCTTCAAGGTCCATTTTTTGCGCCGCTTTTAACGTCATCAAACGCGCTTGTTCAATTTGACAAGCTGAAATAGCAATATCTTCGCGAATTGATTGTTGTTTTATCATCGGACGACCAAAGACAATTCGTTCATTAACACGCTTACACATTAAATCTAACGCACGTTGAGCAATACCAATCGAACGCATACAATGATGAATACGACCAGGACCTAAACGCCCTTGCGCGATTTCAAACCCTTTACCTTCAGCAACAATAATATTGTCGATAGGTACTCGAACATTTTCAAAAATAATTTCAGCATGTCCTTCTGGCGAATCATCATAGCCAAACACTTTCATTGGGCGAACCATAGTGACACCGGGTGTTCTCATTGGCACTAGCACTTGCGATTGTTGAATATAACGATTTTCATTGTCGGGGTCGGTTTTACCCATAACGATCATAATTTCACATTGTTTACGGCACGCGCCACTGATGTAAAACTTTTTACCGTTGATGACATATTCATCACCGTCACGTTCGATACGTAATTCAATATTGGTCGCATCACTTGAAGCAACTTCAGGTTCTGTCATGGCAAAAGCGGAACGGATTTTTCCTTCAAGTAACGGCTCTAGCCACTGTTTTTTCTGGGCTTCACTACCATATTTAGCGAGAACTTCCATATTGCCTGTATCAGGAGCCGCACAATTAAACACTTCTGGCGCCCACATCACTTTACCCATAATTTCAGCTAAAGGTGCATATTCTAAGTTAGTTAAACCCGCACTATATTTGCCATAACTCAAAGGTAAGAATAAATTCCATAGCCCTTCTGCTTTTGCTTTCGCTTTTAGCTCTTCCATTAACGGCGGTGTTGACCAAGGCTCTTGTGCAACTTGTTCATGCATTTTCTGTTCAGCAGGATAAACATATTTATCCATAAATAAATTTACACGATTTATTAATGCGTTAACTTTGTCACTGTATTCAAAATCCATGAGAGATCCCTATAATTTAATAGCGCCCGTTTACTAACGAGTGCAGTGAGAATTTTTTTGTCACGATATTCAAAAATCATTGTCGGTTGAAAGTTGATTAATCAACCGACAACTGACTTAATTTATTTAACTTAACTTCATTAACGCTTCTTTATTAAACGGGGCTATTTGGTCTTCTTTTTTATCTCGTATTTTATTAACCCACTCTGGATCGACTAATAACGCTCGACCAATAGCAACCAAATCAAATTCATCATTATTTAGGCGCGTTAATAAACCATCAATTCCGGTTGGGTTAGAAGCACCGCCCAGGTCCATACTACCTTCACCGGTGAAGTCACTGTCGAGCCCAACACTGCCCACGGTTATTACCGGTTTATGGGTTATTTTTTTCGTCCATCCGGCTAAATTCAGCGTCGAGCCTTCAAATTCTGGTAACCAAAAACGGCGGGTGCTCGCATGAAATATATCGACCCCAGCATCACTTAATAGTGTTAAAAAAGTCGTTAACTCTGCGGGTGTTTGGCAAAGTTTTGCATTGTAGTCTTGTTGCTTCCATTGAGAAAATCTAAAGATAATAGGAAAATCTTCACCAACAGCGGCGCGAATTGCTTGAACAATTTCAACACCAAAACGGGTACGATTTTCTAATGAACCTCCATAGCCATCATTACGTTGATTTGTGCCTTCCCAGAAGAACTGATCAACCAAGTAACCATGAGCACCATGAACTTCAACGCCATCAAAGCCGATATTTTTAGCCTCGAGAGCAGCTTGTGCAAAAGAAGCAACAACTTCGTCAATATCAGTTTGGCTCATTTCAATACCATTGGGGGCACCGGGTTTATATAAGCCAGATGGACTATACGCAGGTACTGATTTATCAGGGCCAATACCTTCTTTTCTCACTGAGCCAACATGCCAAATTTGTGGCACGATTTTACCTCCAGCAGCATGTACCTCATCGACAACATGTTTCCAACCAGCTAAAGCTTCTTCACCAAAAATAGCAGGAACTCGCTCATAACCATTAGCCGCTTTATGCGAAATAAAAGTACCTTCGGTAATAATTAAACCGACATTACCTTCTGCTCTGCGTCGATAATATTTTGCAACATCGGTATTGGCAATATAGTTAGGCGAAAAGGTCCGAGTCATCGGGGCCATAACCGTACGATTTTTTAACGTGAGTCCACCTGATGAAAATGATTCAAAAAGTTTGGTTGAATTATTATTACTCATTGTGTTTCCTGAAATTTATTAATACTAAATATTGCAGCAGACAAATTAATGCCAACGGTTGCTAGAGCCTTGTTAATCACTTTATTGTCTAGCCAATTAAATAACCACCATCAACGTTAATCGCAGTACCTGTCGTGTAACTTGATGCATTTGAAACCAAGTAAAGTACAGTGCCAGCCATTTCTTCAGGCTGCGCAATACGCTTCATCGGCACATGATGCAACATTTGTTCAAGTATCTTGGGGTTATTGACTAATGTTGACGCAAATTTTGTATCGGTGCCGCCGGGTAATAAAGCATTAACTCGAATATTAAATTGGGCACACTCTTTGGCAAAGGTCTTAGTCATAGAGATGACCGCAGCCTTGGTAATGGAATAAATCCCCTGAAAGTCACCAGGAATAACACCGTTAATAGAAGCCACATTAACAATAGCGCCACCATTATTTTCTTTCATTAGCTTTGCCCCAATAACAGACATGAAAAAATATCCGCGAATATTCACGTCGACTGTTTTTTGAAAAGCACTTAAATCAGTATCTAACACATGGCCAAAATAGGGATTTGCTGCGGCGTTATTAACCAAAATATCAAGCTTGCCATGTTGTTCTTTAATCAAAGAAAAAATGTTTTCGATTTGGTCCATTTCGCCAATATGACAAGGTATAGCTTGAGCGCTGCCACCTGCGGCAATAATATCGTCAACAACAGTTTGGCAACCTTCAACTTTACGGCTAGAAACAATGACATGGGCGCCATTTTGCGCCAGTAATTTAGCTATTTGCTCACCAATGCCACGACTTGCGCCAGTAACCAAAGCGATTTTTCCTGTTAGATCGAATAAGTTAATCTTGTTCATGTTAAGTCTCCTTCTTAATTGTTAATATATTATCGATTATCTAAACGTAACCCAGTCTTCACCTGCTAGGGTCAAATGACTATAATTGTTAAAATAATCAATGCTTAAATTCTTTTCTGAAAAGAGTAATTTAGTAACACCAGTATTGCGTGACTGTTGATTGATGATTAATGTTTTTTCATCAGATAAGCCTAAAACATGCTGAATAATGACAGCTATGGTGCCACTTGAAGTAAAGATACAAATATTGTTTGTATGTTGATGCGCTTGTGTCGTTGTTTTTCTTGCCGTTAGTTCTTGCTTAATGACATCTTGCAATGCGCTAATACAACGTTTTTTAAATTGACTCCAACTTTCTTTATACTCATTGTCGTGGTTGCCACTTGTCCACCGGAGCAGTGCATTGGCAAACTCTTTTTGAAAAGCTTTATTTGCGCTTGGCTGTTTACTCATTATCGTAGCCATTTTTGAAAAATTTTTCCATTGTGCATCATAACAAGTTAACAATTCTTGATGATTAAACTCATTAAACCCTGAATGCAGTATCACAGGTGATGGTTCACTTTCATAACCCTGTAAAAAGTGTTCTAGGGTTTGTCCATGTCGCAGTAAATCACCCGAGTAAATTTTTTCTGGTGCAGATATGGCTTGCCAATACTTACCCAATAAGCGCGATTGTTCACTGCCTTTTTCAGACAGAAGGTCGTAGTCAGCTTTGCCAAAAGAGGCTTGCCCGTGACGTATAAGATAGATGGCCGTCATGCGTTTACCCTTTTACAGAAATAGGTTGCTGTTTAAATACCTGGCTTATTATCATTTTCATCACTTATTAAGATTCTTTAAACATCTGTTTTTTCACTATATTGATATTAATTGCCAGTCAACAATTAAACAAATGAATAGTTATTATGACCTACTATTCACCTACCGAATAAAGAAGCTAAAATAAAATAGCGATTTATTGAATATATGACCCTAACTAATTTAAATAAAGTAATAAACTTAATGATTAACTATTCATTTTATGAATAGAATGACAATATTAATGATTTATTTAACGAATTAGGTTGAAAAATAACGATGAAAGTCGACTTAAATTTATTTGTGGTCTTCGAAGCCATTTACTGCGAAGGCAATATTACCAAAGCAGCATCAGCACTGAATTTATCACAGCCAGCAGTTAGTCACTCTTTGAGTAAATTACGCGCACATTTTGACGATCCACTTTTTGTGCGACAAGGCAATGAAATGCGACCTACTGTAGTGGCTAATAATGTAGTTGCAGATGTTCGTGAAGCTTTACGTCAATTACAAATATGTTTAGCACAGTCAAAACAATTTCAACCAATGACCTCGCGCAAAAGTTTTACCATTTCGTTGCACGTTGCCTTAGAAGCTTCTTACTTGCCGCCTTTGATACAGAGAATTCATAAAGAAGCGCCCTGGGTAAATATACAAAGTAGCCGCCGAGTTAATCGCCATGAACTGGAAAATAAACTCGCCAGTGGCGACATTGATTTAGCCATAGATACTTTATTACCCGTTAGCGACAATATATTACACACCCAATTAGAAAAAGATAAATTAGTAGTCGTTGCACGTAAAAATAATCCACAAATTAACGCAATACTAGATTTAGAAAGCTACTTAGCGATGGACCATATTTTAGTGTCGTCGCGTTCAACAGGACCAAGCATTGAGGATTTCGAATTAGCTCGTCTTGGATTACAACGTAAAATAGGTTTGCGGTGCCAACATACATTTTCAGCATGTCGGGTTATAGCTGGTAACGATATGTTGCTCACGGCAACAGAAACAACCGCTAAAATGTACGCGCAATTGCTCGATTTGGTTATATACCCATTACCTGTAACACTACCTGATATTGATATGCATCTTTATTGGCATACAAACCTCGACTTTGAACCCGCTAACAAATGGCTTAGAAATAAAGTGATTCAAGCAACACCCGGCGTTTAAAGGCGCTTATTGCTAGATATACCCTTTGCCTAACGCCTAAAATAGCGCAAAGGGAAAATATCGAGCCTCAACGAACTCACCTACTAATACTACCGTCTTTTTATCGGCAGTAATTAGCGACAACCTGACTTAAGTCAAAGTATAACAACGCTGTACTATTATAATAATGAGTATATCGATCGCTTATTATTGTCTTTTATCGGTTTAAATTTTGCCGTTAGGCTGTTTAAAACCGTGTTACAAAATCTATACTACCTTAGCGAACTTATTTTATTACTTATTATCCACCTCGATAGGGCAGCTTATGTTTGAGATATTTACCGATTTAGCCACATGGTTAGTTGTTGATATATTTGGCTTATCTAGAACAACAAAACTAGGCGATGCCCTACATTTTTTTATCGAAGACACCACTAAGATATTCTTTTTGTTATTGATAATGATCTACGCTATTGCTTTATTAAGAGCGTCAATGAATGTTGAAGGTATTCGTGATTATTTAGCCGGTAAACATTCAGGGGTTGGTTATTTACTTGGCTCAAGTTTTGGCGCAATAACGCCGTTTTGTTCTTGCTCGAGTATTCCGGTATTTTTGGGTTTTACATCAGCAGGGATCCCTGTGGGTATAACGATGTCATTTCTCATTACATCACCACTGATAAATGAAGTAGCAGTATTGCTGTTACTTAGTTTATTGGGATGGAAATTTACCCTGCTTTACATTGTGGTTGGGATGTCTGTTGGTATATTAGGCGGTATTTTTCTTGATGCCATAAAAGCTGAACGTTGGTTGCAATCTTTTGCCGCCAAAGCGTTACAACGAGGTCAAAACACGGTAAGAGTTAAAGCTAAACAATCTGCAATATTATCGTTAAAACAAAGACATGCTTTTGCAAAGGAAGAGCTCAGCGAAATTTTTGGACGAGTATGGAAATGGGTCATCGTAGGTGTAGGGTTAGGCTCAGCTTTACATGGTTTTGTTCCCGACGGTTGGATTCAAGCGCATTTAGGCGATGGGCAATGGTGGTCAGTCCCTTCTGCAGTTTTACTTGGCATACCTTTATATTCTAATGCGACCGGTGTTATTCCTGTCATGGAAAGTTTACTTAAACAAGGTCTTCCTGTAGGTACCACACTGGCTTTTTGTATGAGTACTGTAGCTGCAAGTTTTCCTGAATTTATCTTATTAAAGCAAGTCATGCAGTGGCGGTTATTGGCGATACTTTTTATTCTATTGCTTATTGCATTTACTTTAATTGGTTGGACATTTAATTTTTTAAGCCCTTTTATTTAACACCTAACTAAAGAGAAAATATTATGATAGAAATAAAAGTACTGGGTACTGGCTGTACTAAATGTATAAAGACTGTTGAAAAAATTTCTAAAATAGCCAAAGAATTGAATATTAATATTCAGGTAATAAAAGAAACAGACCCTGAAGTTATTATGGAATATGGCGTAATGACTACCCCAGCAGTTTTAATTAATGATGTTAATGTGCATAGCGGTTCTATCCCAGACAGAGATACTATTCAGTCATGGTTAATCAACTAAGAGTCTCTGGCAAGTGATACATATGGCTTGATAACTAACAGATAGCGTTATCAAGCTGTAAGCAATGTTATTTAAAAATCTATCATTATGCCTGTTAAAGCATTTACTTTGCGTGAAAATAGCTAGAAAAGACTTTTGAGGGCGTCCCAAAGACCTAAAGATTCATTTGGAAACAAATCTATTCCTAACCATGATTTAAATAAATAAATTAACAAAAACACACAACCAATCATGGCTAAACCGAAGACGAATATAAATAATAAAAACATAGCAAAAGCAATAAAACGTTCAGTGTGTGTAAGCCCCCTTCTATTAACACCCACTAGAAAAACAATATAGAAACTCCAAGGGAGAAAAGGCAATGCTAATGTAGGTCTAAAATCTACATTGTGACTTCGCCAGTCTTGGGTACTAATGCTTTTTTGCAATGCTTTACGTTGTTTATAAGTGAAACTTTCTGCAACAGATTTATCCATGCCACTTAATAGCTGATTAACTTTTGAGTTATCATCTGATTTATTAATACGCGCCATAGTGCCTCTAAATAACTATTATGAGTAATACAAGAACTGATATAGATTATAGGTCTTCATTACATTTTAACCTTATTGTTTAATTGAACTATTGCCAAAATTTAACATGGCAAACTTTTCAATTCGTCGATATAGCTTGCTCGGTAAAAACTTTAACCAAGCACAGCCTAACGTCATTATCGTGCGACTAGGCTCTTGAAAAAGGATCCTGTAATTACAAAATATTGCTTGATGGATAAGCTTAAAAGCTGTCAGTTTACTTTCAGACTGTATCGCCCGTCTGGCTAAATAACGAAGCTGGTATGCCCTTGCTAAGCTATAAAACTGTTTGAAAAAAGTTGGATCAGAAGCTTGGTTTAGCATAACGGCATGTTGCCAACTTGAATACTGCTTATCAACATCTGCTGAAAGGCCAGTATCGTTAACACGATAATAAGTTAAAGGTTTGGCAATACCAGCAAATTTCCATGTAGTGGTTAATGCTATGCGAGTCCATAATTCGATATCTTCAGATTGTCTCAAACTTTCATCAAAATACATTTTTCGATATTTATCTCTTTTAACACCAAAATAGCCAATTTCTGCTAATAACGCCCGTCTAATCACTGGCGATGAGCCATTACCTACTGGATTACGACAAAAAATATGTTGTTTAGTTATATTGCTAAGCTTAGGAAATTGACCAACGCCTAAAAGTACGCCTTCTTCATTAATAAATAATGACGGACAGTAACTTACTCCTACCTTAGGGTTCGCTGATAGGTGTTTAATATGCTTAGCTAATTTATCTTTAGCCCAGTAATCGTCAGCATCGAGTAAAGCAACATATAAACCACGAGCCGCATCTATACCGGTATTTCTTGCGCCAGACAAACCTCGATTAGTTTGATGAATTATTCTAATTCTAGGGTCTGTAAATTGATTCACTTTATTTAAGGTATCATCAGTACAACCATCATCCACTAAAATAATTTCAAAATGATGATAGGTTTGCTTAAGAACGCTATTGATACTTTGTTCAATATATTTTCCAACGTTATACATTGGAATAATAACTGATACTATTGGAACTGCGTTAGATTTCATGTGATTTTTTCCTATTAAATAAAGTACGTAGGTTATAATTTAAGGGTTTAAGAACATTAATTAAGTAAAGCGGGATCAAGCAAAATAGACTGCTAAAAAAGATAACAATAGCAAATTCCATTGGCTCTTTTGGCACCATAATAATGAGCGTGAGTAAAGAAACTGACAGGCAAACTAAACGAGTAAAGGTTTCAAGGTGGTATTGCTCTGTTGCCCGCTGAAAACAACAAGCAGTATCAATAATTAAGTTTGGTAATGCCACTAAGCATAATATTGTGATGATAGGTACAGCAGACGACCATTTATCGTCGAACAGAATCGGTACATAAATAGGAGCGATTAAAGCCTGAAAAACGAATAAAAAACCAATGGATAATGAAAGAGCAAATATTTTCTTTTGTTGTGCTAATAGCTGCCCTTGTCGAGCTAACTTGCAAATATAAGGATATAAAGCAGCCATATAAACTTGATTAATTGACTGACTTAAACCTACCCCAGCATTTTTTGCAAAACTATAAAAACCAAAAAGCTCGGGGGTTAGTAACTTACCGGCAATAAAAGTATCAGCATGAACTCGAATCCCTCGTAAAAATTCTGTATTAAAAAGCTTACCTGATGTTCTTAACATGTGCTTGATTACAGTTTTATCAAAACCAATGCCATATGATTGAACCGGTGCGAATGAAAATAACAACAACCAAAATAGCGAAAAGGCGATTTTACCCAAAGCAACAGCAAAGATGTCAGCTCCAAGCAAAGCCGCTACCGCTATAGATACATTTTCGATGATGACACAAACACCATTTCTGATACTAAACCAACGCATTTTATTATCGCGCTGCAACAAAAATATTTTTACACTCACCCAAGGATAGAGCAGATAAATAACAGCCATTATTTTGAGTAATGAGGCAATGTCATCATTGTCATAAAGTGACGATAGAAAGTCTGCAGAGCTCCACTGACCTACAGCGATAGTGAGACAGATAGCCCATTGGATGACGATACCACTTTTTGCAAAACTAGCGACTTGCGCTTGTTTGCAGTTAATAATTTGACTACCTACACCGGCTCGTAATATTAATGCAAAAACATCATGAAAGGCCAGCGCTAACATAGCGGTACCATAAGAGATTGGCGATAATTGCGCGGCAAGTACAACAATAGTGAAAATTCTGGAGACTTTAGCAACAAACTCGGCACTAAGTAACCAAATAGCATTTGATAACAGCTCAATTACCGAATTAAATTGCGTTCTTAATAAAGACATTAACTGCACTAGAACACTCCTGAATTATCATTGTTAAATCGTTGACAATGATACCTTCAAGTTTCGTTCCAATATTTAAGTTATTTTAATTAACTGATTATTATAAGTTTTATTTTACACTTAGGTGTTGAACTGATAATAATTTGCACTTTGAAAAAAAACACTACCACTTTTTGCAAATTAAAAATGGTATTAATCTAGCGCAGGTACTTGCCATTGCTGAATTTTTCGATAAAGCGTTGATGGACTCACACCTAGTTCTCTGGCCGCTTTGACGATGTTATCTTCACACAATGAAACCGCTTGTTCAATGGCATGCTTTTCGACATCAGCCAAGGTAATTATTGAAGGAGTTAAATTAGCTGTATTGAGCATCGGTGTCTGAATATTGATATCAACTTGTGCCGATACAACCGTTTTTTGCGCGGGGGGTGTTGCAATAGCAGTTTGCTTAAACTGCCGACCAAGTTGCTGAACAATCACTTGTTCAGAAATTAAGGGTCCTTCAGACATAATTGTTGCACTATGAATAATATTTTGCAGTTGCCTAACATTACCTGGCCAAGAGTACGATGTAATTAATGCCTCAGCATTAGTTGAGAAACCCACAAAAATTTTTTCTTCCATTTTGCTAAAGTGGCTTAAGAAATATTCGGCTAACTTCACAATATCACTACCACGTTCATTTAGTGCGGGTAACGCAATAGAAATAACATTGAGCCGATAAAAGAGATCTTCACGTAGTTTCTTTTCATCAATGGCAACTTGAGGGTCTCGATTGGTTGCACTGATAAAACGAATGTCTACTTTTTCTTCTTTACCGCTACCGACCTTTTGAAAACAACCTGTTTGAATAAAACGTAATAATTTAGCCTGTAAACTGATATCCATCTCACCAATTTCATCAAGAAATAAGCTGCCGCCGTTGGCTAATGATGCCGCACCGTCACGATTAGAAACAGCACCAGAAAATGCTCCTTTGATGTGACCAAAAATTTCTGATTCCATCAATTCTGAGGGTATAGCGGCACAGTTGAGCGCAATAAAAGGCCCGTTTTTTCTTTTACTTAAACGATGAATAGCCTGTGCAGCAACTTCTTTTCCTGAGCCACTAGGCCCAGTAATAAATACAGAGGCACTGCTAGGTGCGCTTTGTTCGATACAAGAATAAACAAATTGCATCGGAATTGAATCGCCAATAAAGCCTTCAAATTTTGCTTTGTGATATTTTTGGTATTGATCAATCGTTCTTCGCATTAAGGTACGTTCAGCAAGTATATTCTGGAGCTGTAATGCTTGCTTTAACTTAACAATAAGTTCGAAGTTATCCCAAGGTTTATGTAAAAACCCCCAAATGTGCCCTGAATTAACCGCATTAAGTACCGTATCCATGTTGTCACATCCGGTTAAAACAATACGAACAGTTTCAGGTGAAATTTGAGCAACTTGTTCAAGTAATTGATTGCCGTTCATATTGGGCATGTTGATATCAGAAACAATGACATCAACATGACATTCTTTAATCACCTCAAGTGCTTCACCGCCGCTAGCAGCCGTTAAAATAGTAGCATCCACTTTGCTCGCAATACGTTGAAGCGATCTTAAAATAGCGGGTTCATCGTCAACAAATAAAATGACCGATTTATTCAAATTTTGCATTTCTTCCCTTAAAATAAGCACTAAAGCCCAATAAATTTTCTCTAAAACAGTGTTGCATTTAGCTATAACTATTTTTTATTCCACATGTAAAACTTAATGTATCGCCTTAACAATTACAAATGTTGTTAAGGTAAATTGACTTATTAATTATAATAATATCAATAATTTTTGAATAAATATCCGTTATAACTATAATATATGTTTATTATTTATCACTATAAAGTAAAAAATAGATAATATAGTGGTCGTTATAATTAACATCATTAAAACTATTTATTTCAGTTGTAAAATTTGTAGGGAAAGATTATGTCAGATAGTAGTACCCAAAATGCTTTGTATTCAGATATGACTGTTTTATGTGTTGATGATGAACGAATTATACTCAGGACTTTGCAACGTTTATTTCACCGCAAGTCATATAATGTCATTATTGCTAATAGTGCTAAAGACGCACTAGAAATTTTAGAGAAAACGCCCGTAGACATCGTTGTTTCTGATATGAGAATGCCTGAAATGGACGGCGCAGCGTTATTAGAAATAGTGGCTAATTCACACCCAGATACTTACCGAATAGTATTAAGTGGTTATGCTGATTTTGAATCAACCGTGGCAGCAATTAATTTAGGTAAAATCAATCGTTTTATTAATAAACCCTGGAATAATGATGAGCTAATTAATGCTGTTGAAGAAGGTTTGGAGATCACCCATTTAAAAAAGGAAAACCATAATTTAAAACGTAAAATTGAAAAGAAAAATAAATTACTTAAAAGTTTAAATCATGACTTAGAAGGAAAAGTAAATTTACGCACCAAACAAATTAGAACGTCATTAACAAGAAATGAACAAGACAATAAAGCCTGTGAGAAAATGTTATTTAACTTCATTGCGATCAGTCCTGATCTTAATGCTGATTTTGCGAAAAATGTAGCACAATTAGCCGGCCGATTAGGAGAAAAGCTCTGTCTAGATAAAGAAGCATTGCATGATATTCGCTTATCAGGTTTTCTCAACGAAATTGGATTGTTAGGGTTTGATTCAACCATTGTTTGTACCCCCTTTGATTTACTCAATTTCGAACAAAAAAAGATTTTTTTGACTCAGGGAGATATTGCTCAACAAATACTTTCACCAGCGCAACGTTTAAATGGTGTAAAAGCAATACTAACCTATCAATTTCATTCACTAGCAGAACTAAAAAATAAAGTTAATAGTAAAACATTGCTTGCCTGTAAAATAATAAGTGTTGCAAGAGATTATTGGCGATTTTCTTGCGGTAAGATTGATGTTAAAAGGCTAGATCATAAGCAAGTACTGGTCGCGTTAAATAAATCGAAAGGTATGAAATATGCCAAAGAAGTTTTAGATATATTAATGGCCAACCCCGAATTAGTTATAGATAATATTTCTGAACAGGGCTTAACGACACGACAACTTTTACCCGACATGGTATTAAAACATGGTTTGTTTTCTGCAAATAACTTACTTATTCTAGCTGAAGGTCATGAATTTACCGAACACACAATTAATAAGTTGATTGAATACGAGATTAATCAAAAACACCAATTTACGATTGTTATTGAACCGTTATCATTATCATAATTTAAGGAAATTAACATGCAAGGTTCTATATTCACCACATTTTCCGAAATGGTCATTGAAAAAATGGGCATGTCGGTATGGAATGAGTTGTTAGATAAAGTAAAACCAAATTCTGAAGGTATTTATACTAACGGTATGCAGTATGAAGACTCCGAAATAATGGCTTTTGTTGCTGAACTATCGACATTAACCCAAGTTGATCCGCCCACGTTAGTTCGCACCTTTGGTGAATATTTATTTATTCATTTATTTAATAGTAGCCCTGCTAACTTATCACATATTGATAATTTAAAAGATTTTCTCATTTGTATTGACGGTGTTATTCACAAGGAAGTCAAGCGTGTTTATCCTGATTCTTACTTACCAAGTTTTAAATACGATGAAAAACCTAATGGCGATTTAATTATGTTTTATCAATCTAAGCGCAAGTTGTGCCATCTTTCTGAAGGATTGATTGCGGGTGCTGCTCAACACTTTGAACAAGCTATTGTAATTGAACACCCTGAATGCATGCATGATGGAGCCGAAAAATGTAAATTAGTAATATCTTTCAAGGATTAATATGACTGAAGAAGACGCGTATAAAACAGCCTATATCCGCGAAAAAAAGGCACGACAGTTGGCAGAAAAGCTACTTGAAGATAAAACACGACAATTATACGATAATGTTTTAAATCTTGAAGGGGTTGTTGCTGAATTAAAAACAACTCAAGCACAACTTATCCAGTCAGAAAAGATGTCTTCACTGGGACAACTTACGGCTGGTATTGCGCATGAAATTAATAATCCTATTGCTTATTCATACAGCAACCTCTTTTATTTATCTGAAAACATTGCTGAATTTTTTAAACTCGACAAAATTATACAAGATAATTTACCTGTCAAAGATAACATTGACTCAATGTTGCAACAATATCAAAGTATGCGTAAAGAAATTGATGCTGACTATTTAATAACTGACATCCCTTCTCTTTTAGACGATACCATTGAAGGAGTAGAGCGCGTAAAAAAGATAGTTAACAATTTAAAGAAAATATCTTATAAAGGAGATGAAGCCTTTACCGCTTTTAGTATTAATGACTGTATTAAAGAATGCATAAAAGTATCTGCTAATGAAATAAAATACTCTATGACCATTAATCTTGAGCTTTCCGATTGTGGTGACGTTATGGGGCAGCCATATGATTTAAATCAGGTCTTTATTAACTTATTTATGAATGCTTCACATGCTTGCTCAACCAATGGGATATTGACTATTACAACAACCCAAGAGCAAGATAGCGTCATTATTTACGTGCAAGATAATGGTAGAGGAATAAGTGAAGAAAATATCTTAAAAATATTTGATCCTTTTTATACCAGCAAACCTGTTGGTGAAGGTACGGGTTTAGGTTTGCCTATTTCACATGGCATCATTGAAAAGCATCACGGTACAATTACAGTTACGAGTGAGGTAGGTGTTGGTACATGTTTTAAAATACGCCTACCGCTTGCAAACCCACCGATTAACTAACACGCGAAACTTTTTTACCTAAACCAACCCTTTAACTATAAGGTGTTGGTTTAGTTCACTTTATCCACCAACCCAAACATGAATCTTTGTGTCTTATAATATTTATCAACGTCAGTTCGCATTTTGCAAAAAAACCAAAAAAAAATCATCATTTATACCTATATAAAACTTTTTACTCGCTGCTAGCCTATTGGTAGAGGGGGGTTATCAATAATGGAGTAGTTATTGCAGGT
This sequence comes from Colwellia sp. BRX8-9, assembly GCF_014077245.1. NCBI lineage: Bacteria > Pseudomonadati > Pseudomonadota > Gammaproteobacteria > Alteromonadales > Colwelliaceae > Colwellia > Colwellia sp. BRX8-9. The sequence goes on along the minus strand of NZ_JACGVN010000031.1, from coordinate 3,132 downwards.
TACTTAATTAAGCACTTTTCATAGGTAGAGAAGTTGATTAACCCATTTGCAGTAAGGGGACATTTATGTCCAATAAAACATTAGTACTCAGCATTGCCCTAAATGGTTACCAGTTGATGTATAACAAAGAACTAGCAACACACAAAAACTATGCAATAAAGCAAGGGTACTACTATCAAGCGGTAACTCGGCCTTATATTTCTAAATTAGGCGTAGAGTGCTGTTGGCTTAAATTAACGCTAATACGAACAGCTTTACTCTCAGGATATGACACCGTTTTATTTTTAGATGCTGATACAGTGGTAAATGACAATTGCCCCGCTTTAAAAACAATAGTAGAAGATAAAAAATATATTTATATGGCAAAAGGATATTCTAATCGCTTTAATTCAGGAGTTCTCATTGCCTTGAATAATAAAAGAACCATTACATGGCTGACCAGTATTATTGATTCCAGACTTGCTCGCATACAAAAAATAAACAAGGTTGGCTGGGGTGAAAACGGTCATGTCATAGAATTAAGTAAAGGGGTGGATTTTATAAAAGAGCTCGAACAAAAATGGAATAATACCTTTGACTATGACTTAAGTGACTATATTAGACACAGCAATTGTGGCCCTATGCGCACCAGCATTATTAATAATCTATTTCATAAAATTGTTTTCTCTCTCTCTGCCCGCATACTAGCCTTTGTTCATAGAAAACAACTAACGTCAGTTAAAGCATGTAATGAAGACGACCTGTCGCGTGAAACAAATATTATCTTATCGCTTTATCCCAAATTAGTCTGTTGTTAGTATTTTAAGATATATTGCAAAATGATAATTTAATTTTTTATTTTGCAATTTAGTACTTCTCTTTTTTTGAAAAAACAGCCCGAGACACAATAAAATCATTATAAAACAGCAAGATAAAATAAAAACTCAAGTTGGCACAACTTAAGCACTGTACACGTTAACTGATAATAATTTAGGTTAGCTGAAATGATAAAAACTAAATTTTCACTACAAACAATAACTCAATCGTCTACAGACTACGATGCTACTAAGCATCAATACTCTGGCAACATTGTCGATAAGCCTATAGCCCTGATCCTTATCTTAATACTGCTTCCCTGTTTCCTGTTAAATATAACCTTGGCGATAACGACAAGAAGAAACTTATTTTCAAAACAATATAAGACTGATGCCTTAAGCAGAAAGCTAACATTACACCGCTTTAGTTGTGGTCTTTGGGTAAAAACTGCAGTTTTGTTTGATATTTGTTTAGGTAAGATTTCTTTTTGCGGTATTCCCTTGACTCATCGACTTTCACCCGACATACAGTTTTGTGTGCTTAACAAAATTAAGTGTAAAGCAGGAATTTTTAGTCTTTATGACTTACACCTTAAAACAGGGTTAACGGTGATGACGCCCGAGCAACTACTTGAACAACAACTCAATGGTAACTTAACTGATTATCTAGCGCTGATGAGTAAAAGTTTTATCTCGATTATTATTTATGGCCAAAAGATTAAAAGACTTAAAGAATCTAAATACTTATCTTTATTTGGTTTAGACGTTAACAATACTTCAATGGCGGAAGCTGTTGAATGGATAACATCTAGTGATATACCGGCAAGTAAAACGAAAATAGGTTTTTTTATTAATGCGCACTCCATTAATTTGTCGATTAGCAATCCAGTCTTCTTTAATCAGCTAACAAAAGCCGATGCATTGTTCGCTGATGGCTCTGGTATGAGATTAGCAGCAAAAAAAGCAGGATTCTTGCTTAATGGCAACAATAACGGAACAGATATGTTACCTCATCTTTGTAAAAACTGTGTTGAAAGTAGTCAATCTTTATATTTCTTTGGTGCTAAGCCAGGGATTGCAGATCAAGCAGCAAATGAATTAAGCGCTCAATTTCCAGGACTACAAATTGCAGGTACCGAACATGGTTATAACGGCACTGAGAGTACCCAAAAAATTATCACCGCAATAAATGATAGTGGTTGTGATGTTTTATTAGTTGCCATGGGTTCACCTATACAAGAACAATGGTTACTCGAGCACAGAGACCAATTACGATGTAAAACAGCATTAGCCGTAGGTGGGCTATTTGATTTTTATTCTGGCAATATTTCACGTTCACCGATGTGGTTAAGAGAAATGGGGATGGAGTGGATTTGGCGCTTAATGCAAGAACCTCGTGAAAAATTTAATCGTTATGTTATTGGTAACCCACTTTTTTTATATAGAACCTTTTTACTTGGCTTAGTAAATACCGGAGCAAAATAATGACTATTCAAATATTAAATAAAATTAAAAATCAGGCGTTATTGACTAAAACGCGCAAAGCTATTGTTATAAATTACCAACACAAAGGCATTCCAGTTATTTTACAGCAAAGTATTGCGCTACTTGCCTTAATACTGATTAGCCCAGTACTTCTAATTGTGATGATTTTAATTAAAACAGAAAGTCTGGGTGGTGCATTGTTTTCTCAAACTAGAGTGGGTGAAAATGGTCGACATTTTAAAATGTATAAATTTAGATCAATGTATTTAAAATCTGACCCACATTTTAAAGAACCAGACCCATCGCAAAGCTCGCGTGAAGGTGTTTGTAAGAAGTACATTAATGACCCTAGAATTACCAAAATTGGCCAATTTATTAGAAAGTATTCTATTGATGAGTTACCACAATTATTTAATATTGTTAGAGGGGATATGTGTTTAGTCGGTCCAAGACCCGCATTATCAATTGAAACTTATGAATATGATAACTTTATCCAACCAAGATTATTTACTAAGCCTGGATTAACCGGTTTATGGCAAGTATCTGGCCGCGCAGACACTAATTTTGAAGAACAATTACAGTTAGACAAATCTTACATTAAGCAACAAAGTTTTTTAATGGACTGTAAAATAATAGCCTTGACCATTCCCGCTGTATTAATGGCCAAAGGTGCTTATTAGTTTAAACAACCTATAACATTTAGCTAAAGTATAAATGGCTTAAAAATAACATTAAAGTGAATTGATTAACGCATAATCAATTCACTTTTTTATTTTTTATTTTTTATTTTTTATCAACAAAGTATCCATATATTTGGATAAAAAGGCTTTTGCAAAATAGATATAGCCCATTG
>NZ_JACGVN010000011.1:0-156405 GCF_014077245.1 Colwellia sp. BRX8-9 | reverse complement strand
GAAGTAACATGCCGTCATGTTGAAGTAACATGCCGTCATGTTGAACTAACATGTCGTCATGCTGAATTTATTTCAGTATCTGTATTAGTGACTTAAAGTAATGAGATCCTGAAACAAGTTCAGGATGACGGGATTTTTAGCTTGGCAGAGTCGTTATTAAAAGCGCCTTGACGTTATGTTGAAGTAACATGCCGTCATGTTGAAGTAACACGTCGTCATGCTGAATTTATTTCAATATCTGTATTAGTGGCTTAAATTAATGAGATCCTGAAACAAGTTCAGGATGACGGGATTTTTAGCTTGGCAGAGCAGTTATTAAAAGCGCCTTGGCGTTACGTTGAAGTAACATGCCGTAATACTGAAGTAACACGTCGTCAGCTGAATTTATTTCAGTATCTGTATTCGTGGCTTCAAGTAATGAGATCCTGAAACAAGTTCAGGATGACGGGGGGTGTTCAGGATGACGGTTTTTTTTGTTCACTGGAAAAAGTGGCATACCATTAGGAAATAATATGAAAATATCTATAGAAATTAGTTTGTACCCTCTAGCAGAAGAAAAGTTTAAAACTGAAATTTGGGCGTTCATCAAGCGCCTACGCAATGTTGTGGGCTTAAATGTAGTGACTAATGGCATGAGTACACAAGTATTTGGAGACTACGACTTAGCTACCCATCATGTTATGGCAGAAATAAAACATGTCCATCAAACCTTAAATGCTGCTGTTTTTGTGTGTAAGTTTATTGGTGGTGATCGCTCAGAAGTCGAAGCTGAAAGCTAATGGTTGAATCTTTATCAGCAACAGTCAATTATTTTGCGCATTTGCCTCTCTGGGAATTATTAGCGGTAATTTCAGCATTATTTTATGTGGTGTTAGCGGCAAAAGAAAATATTTGGTGTTGGCCAGCAGCGCTCGTGAGTACCATTATTTATAGCGTTATTTTTTATGATGTTTATTTATGGATGGACGCCTTACTGCAGGTTTATTATTTAGCGATGGCCATCTTTGGCTGGTATTGCTGGCGTCATGTTTCTTCGTCGCAAAATAACGCAACAAATAATAGTCATACAGGCACAGCATTGGCTATTCAAAGCTGGTCGCTACTCTTTCATACCAAAGTAGTGGTCTTACTAACTGCTTGCTCTTTGGCTGTTGGCTGGCTAATGGACAATTACACGCCAACACACTTCCCTTATTTAGATTCTGCAACTACGGTATTTGCGGTGTTTGCGACCTATTTAGTCACTAAAAAGGTCTTAGAGAATTGGTTATACTGGATAGTCATCGATTTTGTTTCCATTTATCTCTATTTAGAAAAAGGCTTACAACCTACCGCTGTGTTATTTGGCTTATATGTAGTAATGGCTATGGTCGGTTATGCAATTTGGTATAGTAAATATCAAAAGAGTCATCAACAAGCATCAGGCAATGTAGCCTCGGCGACTGAGTAGTTGAGTGGTGGCTTTAATTAATCAAAAAAGTAACAGCAGCTGTGAAGAGATCAAAGCCTTACCTTGTTTTATTCATCGCGATTGTAAAATTGAGCGATTAACAGGGGGTGAAAGTCATCAATGTTTTAAAGTGACGGTTAACAAAAACACTACTAAGCAAAATTTTTTTGTAAAGTCTTTCAACGGCCATCAACAAACAGCACAAGCCGAGATTGCCAGTCACTTATTCGTAGCAGAAATCGGTGTAGCACCGGCTATAATTTATCATTCAGCATCATGGCTTGTTACCGAATTTATTACCGGTGATTCATTAAGCGATTTTTATAAGCAACAAACTGACAGTGTAGCTAATAACAAAGTTACGGTGGCGATGTACTTAATGGTAAAAACTCATCAGCTAACGCTGCCAGAAAACCATCCGGTGTTAGCCATTGAAGAACTGCTTAACCACCAAGCCTCCAATAGTAAACTCTCGCAGTCTCAGCATATCGCGCTACAGAAAATAATCAGCGAAATAACACCTCCGCAAGCCAAGCATAATCACTTAGTACTTTGTCATGGTGATGTTAATTATGAAAACATTCGTGTAAGCGCTTTGTTTACTAATGAAAATCCGCAAAAGCATACTTGGTTAGTCGATTTCGAATGCAGTTGTTTAGCTGAAGCCGAATATGATCTCGCCATGTTTATCGCGATTAACGAATTCAGTGTTAACGATATAGATGCTCTGATACAAGACTATCAGCAATTTACCAATGCCACGATTGATAAAGAAAAAGTGCGTGCATATCTCGCTTGTTGTTATCTCATTAATGGCTTGTGGTACTTCGAGGCCGGCTATCAACATAAGCAAGCGCAAAAATTAATGGCTAAGGCACACCAGCAGTTTGTACTTTTTGACCAATTAGGCTTGTTAACAGAAAAAATAACATTATTATTTTAATCTGTACTATCTTTATTATCCTCAGTAATTTACTCAGTAATTTACTCAGTAATAGCTACTATTTATAAAGTAGCTCTATTGAATTTAGTTACTGACTATTTAGTAGTTTATATCAACTTATATCGTGAAGTTACTTTTGTATCACGGTGATTTATTTAAGTTATTGAACATCCGGCACCGTAATAAAAATGCAATAAAGGCTTAAGATTTTAATAATGCAAATCAGCCGTTAAATATTTATTTTATTGTTATTCTTTTTGTTGATCAGGCGTGATGTCGATGCTAATATTTACTACAAAGATCATTCTGTTGTTTATCTATATAACAAGGAATGTTAGGTTTTTTACTTTCAAATCAGGGATTAACAATGAATAAAATTATGCTTACAACAGTTGCTGCGGCAATTTCTTTGACTTTATCGGCATGTTACCAAGATGATGGTACTGTTCTTGCGCCAAACCAAGCGCCACCGGTTCCACCAACGCCTTCTACATTAGATGTATCAGGTTCTGGTATCAAAGGTGTATTAGCTAACGCTTTAGTTGAAGTTTTTGATAGCTCAGATGTAGAAACTGCTCTAGCTAACACTCAAACAGATGAAAATGGTGATTACACACTTTCATTAACTGATGCTTCTGGTGAAGCAATCACAGGTACTTTTTTCGTACGCGTAAGTGCTGACGAAGATACTACAATGATTTGTGATGCTCCAGCTTGTGGTGACGTAGTTAGAGGTGGCGTTGTTCCAGCATCACAATTAGTGGGCTTAGAACTTTCAACCATGAGTAATTCTGACGGTAGCGGTACAATCTCTGCTGAAGTTAACGCATTAACAACACTTGCAACTGAAACTATTTTAGCTGTAATTGAAGACGATGCAGATATCGACCTTTCTGACCCAGAAGTTTTTGAAGCGTTTCAAGTAGATGCTTCTCGAGTGATTGGTGCTACTCTAGGTTTAGATTTATCTGAAACTAACATTTTTGACGTTGTAATTGTTGATGCTTCTGTATCTGCAAATGTATCAACAGACGATATGATAGCAGCAACGTTAACGCTTATTAACGGTTCGCTTTCAGGTTTAGAGCCAGGCACTGATGAAACTCTTGCTGATGCAATTAAAACTTATATCGCTGCTGTTAAACTAGTTACTAAAGCGATTATTAATAACCCTAGTGCAGCATTAGATGCTGACTCAGTAGCGGCAATGGCAAGAATTAATGCTGTTCAAGCTAAAGTTTCGCAAGCAATTAAAGATTTAGCATCAGTTATTGCAGGCGATACAGGTAATGCTGTCGGTATTGTAAATATTCCTGACGTAATCAATCCTGATGATATCGCAGCTTCTGTTGATCTAGATGACGACATTACTGGCGGTACAGGTGGTACTGGCGGTACAGGTGGTACTGGCGGTAACTAATCCCAGTAACTATTATCTGAATAAAAACCGATAGATTTGTCTATCGGTTTTTTTTTGCCAGAAATCCTCAATAATAACGCTAAATATAGAAAAATAGATCAGTATAATCAGCTAAATATTTAATTGCCGAACAACCCCGCCACCGCCATAATCATTGCATGATAGCCATCTTTAATAATACCAGCATAGCGTTTGTAATAGTCGTGCTTTTACTTTTATTTAAGTCGTTTTAATTTAATTGTCTAAGTTAGCTTTAGTTTATCTATAGTTAGATTATTGCAAGCTAGTTATAACCTAAGTTATTTAGTTATTTCGCTATTTCATTTTGGTTTGATATACTTTTTTGTAAGATTTTGACATCAAAAATGTAAAATAGGGCATATATGAATAAGAATAAATTAACACATTTAAAAGCACTGGAAGCTGAATCAATTCAAATAATGCGTGAAGTTGCTGCTGAATTTGATAATCCTGTTATGTTGTATTCAATAGGGAAAGATTCTTCTGTTCTTTTGCATTTAGCGCGTAAAGCTTTTTATCCGGGTAAAATTCCCTTCCCATTAATGCACGTTGATACTGATTGGAAATTCAAAGAAATGATTGAATTTCGTAATAATCTAGCAGAAAAGTATGACTTCGATTTAATCGTCCATAAAAATCCTGAAGGGCTTGCTATGGGTGTAGGTCCGTTTACTCATGGTAGTGCAAAACATACCGACATCATGAAAACACAAGGTTTAAAGCAAGCATTAGACATGCATGGTTTTGACGCCGCTTTTGGTGGTGCTCGTCGTGATGAAGAAAAGTCTCGTGCTAAAGAACGTGTTTACTCATTTCGTGATAAAAATCATCGTTGGGATCCGAAAAATCAACGTCCAGAGCTTTGGAATATTTATAACTCTAAAGTTGATCAAGGCGAAAGTATTCGTGTGTTCCCATTGTCTAATTGGACCGAGCTTGATATTTGGCAGTATATTTATCAAGAAGATATTGAAATGGTTCCACTTTATTTTGCAGCCAAAAGACCTGTTGTTAAGCGTGATGGCTCGTTAATCATGGTAGATGATGAACGCATGCCTCTAAATGAGGGCGAAGTGCCTGAAATGAAATCAGTACGTTTTAGAACACTAGGTTGTTATCCACTTACTGGCGCTATTGAATCGACTGCAACAACATTGCCTGAAATTATTCAAGAAATGCTTTTAACAACCACTTCTGAACGACAAGGCCGAGTCATTGATAATGATTCAGCTGGTTCAATGGAAAAGAAAAAAATGGAAGGGTACTTTTAATGAACACTGAACAAACATTATTGGCAACAGATATTGAAGGCTACTTAAAACAGCATGAAAACAAAGATATGCTGCGTTTTATCACCTGTGGCAGTGTCGATGACGGAAAGTCGACATTAATAGGCCGCTTACTTTTTGATAGCAAAATGATTTTTGAAGATCAGATGGCTGCTATTGAAAAAGATTCTAAAAAGTTTAATACCACAGATGGTGACTTTGATTTAGCGTTACTCGTTGACGGTTTACAGTCTGAACGCGAACAGGGGATTACTATAGATGTTGCGTATCGTTACTTTGCTACCGAGCAACGTAAATTTATTATTGCCGATACTCCAGGGCATGAGCAGTACACACGTAACATGGCAACGGGTGCTTCTACATGTGACTTAGCCATTATATTAATTGATGCGCGTCATGGCGTGCAAGTACAAACACGACGTCATTCATATATCTGTTCATTATTAGGTATTAAGCATGTGGTTATTGCTATTAATAAAATGGATGCAGTAGATTATGACCAAAAGACATACCAAAAAATTAAAAGTGATTACCGTGAATTTGCTAAATCATTAAAAATTGAAGATGTGCGTTTTGTGCCTATTTCAGCTTTACGCGGCGATAACGTAGTCAACGAAAGCGAGCATATGCCTTGGTACCCGGGTTCACCTTTGCTTAAGTTATTGAATACCGTGCAAATTAGCGGTGAAAAAAATAGTGCTTTTCGTTTTCCTGTTCAATACGTTAACCGTCCTAATTTAGACTTTAGAGGATTTGCCGGTACGATCGCCTCAGGTGAAATTCGTGTTGGTGATACTATTGTTGCACTACCTTCAGGTAAGCAAAGTAAAATTAAGTCGATAGTAACTTTTGATGGCGAACTTGAAACGGCTTATGCCGATATGGCTGTAACACTGACGCTTGAAGATGAGATAGATGTTAGTCGCGGTGATATGATTGTGCGACCGCATGAGCAACCCGCTTCTTCTAATACCTTTAGTGCAGATGTTGTGTGGATGGATGAAGCGGCACTACAAATAGACCGTGAATACATTATTAAAGTGGGCACTCATGCTACGTTTGGCTCTGTTGATAAAATAGAATATAGCGTTAATGTTAATACCATGGAAAAGCAAGACGTACAGCATTTAGCGTTGAATGAAATAGGGCGCTGTAACTTCACGTTAAACGAGCCTGTGCAGTTTGATGCTTATCAAGAGAACCGTCAAACAGGTGCTTTTATTATTATTGACCGTTTGACCAATGCAACGGTTGGCGCTGGCATGATAGCTTCACAACTGACGCAATTGGAAAAAGGACAGCCTAAAAAGTACAGTGATTACGAACTTGAACTTAATGCGTTTGTTTGTAAGCACTTTCCTCATTGGGGAGCTAAAAACTTAGCTAAAAAGTAACGAGACTAAAAGATGTAAACTAAGGGCAATGAGGTCGTGTAAAAAACAGCTAGCAATATCTCAGTTTTTTACTCAGCCGCTTTGCTCTTAGTTATTATTTGTCTCTAATTTTTCTTAAGATTAGCTGTTAAAAGTTAACAGGGTTTATATATTTGAATATAGATGCAGCGTTCGTACTATTAATTTTTATTAGTACAATTATAGGTTTATTAAAGTTTCAAAAGCAGCCTGGAAAGGTTTTTGGCTTTACTTTTATTGCCCTTATTATTAGCGGACAAGTTTCAAATGAAGCGGTGTTAGCCAGTATGTCTAATAAAGGCTTAATAACGCTTATTTTGTTAATACTGTGTTCTTTAGCGTTAGAAAAAACCCGCTTACTGCGTATACTCGCCAGCAAAGTTTTATTCTCCAGTTATGGCAAAACATGGATCAGGCTTTTTAGTTTAACGGTTGTTTCTTCAGCCTTGTTAAATAATACCGCTGTTGTCTCTACCATGCTGGCGCCGATTCGCAATAACCCTTATCATTCTGCCAGTCGATTATTATTACCCTTATCTTATGCGGCTATTTTTGGCGGTACGCTAACCTTAATTGGCACGTCTACTAACTTAATTGTTAACAGTTTAGTCTTAAATGCTGATTTACCTGCCTTAGGCTTTTTTGATTTTTTCCCGGTAGGTGTTTTTATCGTCATTACTTGTGGCTGTGCGCTGTGGTTTTTATCTAAATATCTCCCAGAAACAGATATTAATTCAACGCTAGAAAGTTCATATTTATTAGATGCTAAAGTAGAACTTAACTCGGCATTGATTGGCAAAACCGTAGAAGAAAACGCTTTAAGACATTTAGACTCTTTATTTTTGATTGAAATAATTCGCGCTGGGCAAACGATTACCCCTGTTTCTCCCGACCAAGTTATTAGTGCCAACGATAAGCTTATTTTTAATGGTGACGTTACTAAAGTAAACCAACTTAAGCAGTTTGATGGTTTAACTGTTTTTGCACACAAACAAGGCTTGTCTGATGACAACTTAACGGAAGTCTTTGTTCGTTCTGAAAGTGTACTCATTAATAAAACATTAAAAGGTGTTGGCTTTAGAGCTAAGTTTGACGCTGCTGTGGTAGCAATGAAAAGAGACGGGCAAGCCGTTACAGGTAAGCTTGGCGATGTTAGCATTCGTCCGGGTGATTACTTAGTGTTAGCAACGGGCCAAGATTTTAAAGCCAGAAATAATGTTGATAAAAACTTTATTGTCGTCAATGGCGTTGAGCCAGAATCAAAACTGACCGGTAAAAAAGAACCTTTTGTTATTATAAGTTTTTTCTTAACCGTAGCATTAAGTGCACTAGGAATTATTTCTTTATTCAAAGGAATGTTAGTGCTATTTTCTTTTTTCTTATTGTCGAATTGCTTGTCTAAAGATGAAGTGATTAGACGTTTTCCAATACAAATTTGGCTGATTATTTCTACGGCGCTAATGCTTGCCAGTGCATTAATAAATAGTGGATTACTAACGTCTCTTGAAACGATTACTTCTTTGTCGGGCAGTATTACGCCGACCGTCGCCTTAATTATTATATTTTTATTAACGGTATTATTAACCGAGTTGGTCACTAATAATGCCGCAGCTGCGCTAATATTCCCAATAGCTTATAGTATAGCGTTGAACTATGGCGTTAATATTACTCCCTTTATTATGGCTGTAGCCTTTGGTGCCAGCGCTAGTTTTATTAGCCCATACGGGTATCAAACCAATTTAATGGTCTTTAGTGCCGGGCAATACCAGTTGATAGATTTTATAAAAATAGGTGTGCCCATTAGCGTTATATATTGCACTACTGCGATTTGTAGTATTTTATATTTCTTCCCTTTTTAGCTATTAATAGCGTTCAATGATAAATGTGAATTATGAAAAAAAATAACCCAGCAAGTCCTTATATAGAAAAAAACAACACAGAAAAATCGTCAGATGTGGTTTGGCATCAACAGAGTGTCACTGCTGAGCAAAAGTCTCAATTAAAGGGCCATAAAGCGGTATTACTATGGTATACCGGCCTAAGTGGTTCGGGTAAATCTACCGTTGCCAATGCAGTTGAGCAAAAATTACTGGAACGTGGCTGTCACAGTTATTTACTTGACGGTGACAATGTTCGCCACGGTTTAAATAACGATTTAGGGTTCACTGACGAAGACCGTATTGAAAATATACGCAGGATAGGTGAAGTTGCTAAGTTATTTGTAGACGCAGGTTTACTTGTTTCCACGGCCTTTATTTCGCCTTTTCAAAAAGACAGAGACCAAGCCAGAGCGTTACTCAAAGACGCGTTATTTTTAGAGGTATTTATTGATACGCCTTTAGATGTTTGCGAAAGCCGTGATCCTAAAGGTTTATATAAAAAAGCCAGAGCGGGTGAAATCGCTAATTTTACCGGGATAAGTTCGGCTTATGAAGCCCCTGAAGCTGCTGAAATACATATCGAAACAGCGCATTTGTCTATTGAGCAATGTGCTGATTTAGTGATTGACGCTTTAATAAAAAAACAAATTATAAAATCATAGTTTTTACCCATGGCTTTATCGAAAAAATAATTGTAAAGACTAAAAATAAAGGATTTATCTGTGAATTATGACGTATTTAATGGTGATGCCGACGGTATTATCGCCTTGCTGCAATTGCAATTAGCCAATCCGACAGTAAGTGTCAAAATTACCGGCGTTAAACGTGATATTGCTTTACTGCAACAGGTCGTTGAAATAACAAATGCTCAAGGCAATAGTAGAGACGAGAGTGTTATCCGCGTTTTAGATATTTCAATGGAAAAAAATAAAGACGCATTGAATACCTTATTAGCTGAAGGCGGCAACGTAACTTATATCGATCATCACCGTGCGGGTGACATTCCGGAACATGTAAATTTACAAACGCATATTGATTTAGATGCAAATACTTGTACGGCTTTAATCGTTGATAAGATTTTAGCTGGGAAGTTTCACCATTGGGCAATTTGTGCGGCTTTTGGTGACAATCTTATTGCTAAAGCGACCAAGTTAGCCAAGTTAGCGGGTTTAAACGATAACGAATGCGAGCAGTTAGAAACGTTAGGTACCTTAATTAACTACAATGGTTATGGTTCACATATTGACGATTTGCATTTTCATCCGGCAAGGTTATACGAATTACTGTTAGCTTACTCAAGCCCTTTTGATGCGATTAAAGATGCAGACTCCCCTTATTATATTTTGCAAAAACTATATAACCAAGACCATTTAAAAGCCGTTAACACCAAAGCATTTTATGACACAGCGTTATTAACTACATTTGAATTACCGGATGAAACATGGGCCAGAAGAATAAGTGGTGTGTTTGGCAATGAATTAGCCAATATAAACCCAAAGAAAGCACACGCTATTTTTACAATAAATACAGATAACACCTATACGGTTTCTTTAAGAGCGCCATTAGCGAATAAACAAGGTGCTGGAGATATTTGTAGTCAGTTTGCTACAGGAGGTGGACGTGCCGCTGCCGCTGGAATCAATGCGCTTGCTAAAGATAAGATTGAAGCGTTTTTAGCCGCAGTAACAGCTTACTATAGCGAATGAGTGATGTAGTAAAATAGATAAGCGGTCATTGTAAAAATGAAACTGTTTATTTAATGTGAATTTTTTTTAGGAAAAAAGTGGTCCACCCGACAGGACTTGAACCTGTGACCTCACGCTTCGGAGGCGTGAACTCTATCCAGCTGAGCTACGGGTGGTTTGCTGTGTTAAGCGCGGCAAATACTATAATTAATCGTGAAAATTGTCTAGCTTTGTCGTCTTTATTTTAGGTACAGGGGTTAATTCTATAGTTCTTAGTCAAGCTAAGGATAAATAATGGAAAAAGATGTACTTTATTCCGCAACAACCCTAAAGTATTGGCTATAATAAAATCAGTTAATTTAACGCGTTATAGAATTGCATATGAAATCATGGAATAGTTTTATTAAGTTTTTGATGATAGGAATAACACTTTCCGCATCATTTTTTACATTGTCACAGAGTTACGATTTTGAACAGATCATTGTTGAGCCCTATGCCGACACGATAAAACGGACAGGGAAACTTGATTTTAAACGAACGTTAAATTTGTCATTTAAAAGTAGTGGATATTTAGCTGAGTTAGCCGTTGATGAAGGGCAGTACTTTGAAAAAGATCAGCTCATTGCTTCTTTAGACACTCGTGAATTACTGCAAAATAAAAACGCCACTTATGCTGAATTATTACAAGCAAAGCGCGAAGTTAACCGCCAACAAAAACTACTCGAAAATAAATTAAGCTCAGAACAAGATCTTGATCTTGCCTTAACTCGTGTTGAAACAAGCAGAGCTAACTATCAAGTTGCCTTTTATCATTTTGAAAAAGCACAAATCTTTGCGCCATTTTCAGGCGTGGTATTAAATCGTTATACCGAACTAGGTGAACTACAATCGCCAGGAAGTAATGTACTAAAAATAGCCGCTTTAGAGCAAAATTGGGTGGTAAAAGTTGCCTTAACAGGTAACGAAGTCAGCCAAGTGCGTTTAGGTCAAAAAGTGAATGTTTCTTTACAAGCACTTGGCGGTGTTATTGGCGAGGTAAGCAAAATACCTGCTATTGCTAATACCGAAGGCAATATGTTTATTATAGAAGTGTTACTGCCAAATATTAATTTGAACAATGGTATTGTTGCTGGTCAAATTGCTGAAATTACTATCGACTTTACCAGTGATAACTTTGTGTATCGCTTACCAATATCGGCATTGGTAACTGTTAATAATAATGGTCAGGCCGTTGTTATTGTAAGGAATGAGCAAGACCTTACGTATCAATCTTATGATATTTATCGTTTAGATAATCAGTTTGTTTATCTGTTTGCTTCGGTTGATGACCAACCCTTACAAATAGTGACGAGTGGTTGGCAACATATTTCAATAGGTAAGTAATTTTATGCTACTACCTAAACTCGCCATAAAAAACGCTCAGTTTACTCTAACAATAGTGGTGCTATTAGTACTGGTTGGTATTGTTTCATACTTTCAAATGCCACGTTCAGAAGACCCGCAATTTGATATGCCCATCACCTTAATTGAAGTGATTTATCCTGGTGCCTCACCCGCAGACATTGAAACTTTAGTGATAAATCCACTTGAGGAAGAATTTTCTGATATAGAAAACATCAAAAAAATTGAATCTCAGGTCAAAAATGGTGGAGCTCGTATTGAAATTACCTTTTTATATGGCACAGACTCTGAAGCTGCTTTTAACAAAGTAAAGCAAGCGGTTTCATCCGTTAAACCCAGTTTACCTCAAGGTGTTCATGACTTACTTGTTTTAAAAGCAACACCCTCTGGTGTCGCTATTATGCAACTGGCACTGTGGAGTGAGCCGATTGATTATAAAGTTATGGAGTTTTACGCCAAACAGTTAGAAAAACGTTTAGAAGCGATTAACGATGTTCGAAAAGCGAATATATGGGGATATCCTCAGCAAATTGTTGCGATTGACGTTAATTTAGCCTTGTTAAAGCATTACGGTTTATCTGTTACCGATATCAACGCAATTTTGCAAGGCCGTGCGGTAAATATTACCCCAGGTTATGTTGATGCAAGTTCAAGGCGTTTTAATGTAAAAGCCAGTGGGAATTTCGTGCAATTGGCCGAGTTAGGTGAAACGGTTATTCGCTCTGATGATAGTTTTATACTGCGTTTAAAAGATGTTGCGACAATTGAATTTTCTGGATTAGAGCCTAATTATTTAGCATATTATGATAATAAACCGGTTATTTTTCTGACCGTAGAGCAACGACCCGATACGAATATTTTTGTGTTAACTGAAAGTATTGATAATGAAATAGCAAGTTTCACCAAAAGTTTACCTGACAACATGAATGTTGATGTGTTGTTTAAACAAGCGAATAGTGTTGAATCAAGAGTAAATGGTTTCTTTGATAACCTTTGGCAAGGACTAGTCTTAGTTGGCATTATGTCGCTAATATTCTTAGGGTTACGTGAATCTTTAGTAGTCATCGCGGTGATTCCGTTGTCATTTTTAGTGGCAATAGGTTGGTTAGATTTTATTGGCTTCGGTTTGCAACAAATGTCGATTGTCGGATTGATCATCGCATTAGGTTTGCTAGTTGATAATGCCATTGTTGTTACCGAGAGTATTCATCGCGAAAAGAAAAAAGTCACTCCTCTTAGTGACGCGGCTGCATCTGGTACAAGCAAGGTTGGCTGGGCAATAACCAGTGGCACTGTTACCACGATGTTAGCGTTTTTACCTATGCTAATGTTAGCGAGCAGTACCGGTGACTTTGTTCGCTCAATGCCTGTTACTGTGGTATTAGTGTTACTCGCTTCTTTGTTAATTGCACTAACGTTAACGCCACTGTTAGCGAGCCGATTTTTTGCAACCAATACAGATAAAAACACCTCTAAAATAAAGACTTTGCAGCATTATGTTAATATATTTGCCGAGCAGACTTATGCAAAATGGTTAAGTCGGTTTATCAATTTACGCTGGATTGTTATTGTTATTGCAGTTTTATGCTTAGTGGGCATGTTGTCATTATTTGGCAAGGTGGGCGTGAGTCTTTTCCCTAAAGCGGAAAAGCCAATGATCATGCTTGATGTTGAAACACCGCCTAATTCATCGTTAGCTTATACTGATAAAGTCATGCAAAAAATGACTAAAATCATCGAGAAAAATGATTTAGTAGAAAAAGTTGCTTTAAATGTTGGTAGTGCCAACCCTCGTATTTATTACAATCAAATTCCTAAACGTGGTGTGGCAACTTATGGCCAGGTTATTGTTGTCTTGGCTGAATATGACGCGGTAAGAGTCTCTAGTTTCGTTAGTGAACTGCGTGAAGAGTTCGGTCAGTGGCAGGAAGCTAAAATTACGGTTAGTGAGTTTACCCAAGGTCCGGTTACTGACTTACCCATAAGCGTTAGGTTAATGAGTGAGTCACTGTCTGACTTAGAGCAGGTTGCTAATGATCTTGCCAATATGATGGCAAATACAAAAGGCATCATAAATATTGATAACCCAATTGGTGTTGCTAATACAGAGCTTCTGCTGGATATCAATTATGAAAAAGCAGGTTTAAGCAATATAGATATCAATACCCTTGATACTACTTTACAGACGATACTTTCTGGAACATCCGTCGGACAATTTAATGATGATAACGGTGAAAATTATCCTATTATTGTGCGTCGTAAAAATCCAGATATTGATGGTTTAGCTGATATTAATGTTACTAATCGATTAGGTGAAGCTATTCCGCTTAATCAATTTATTAGTACTAAACTGCAAAAAGGTCGCACTGAATTCTACCATTATCAAAAATTACGTATGGCAAAAGTATCTGCAGATGTAGATGAAAATTATACGGTAAGTGAGCTTACGGCTAACGTTATTGCGTACTTAGATGAGTATAAAATGCCAAATGGTGTTAGTTATAATTTGGGAGGAGAAGAAGAATCTCGTCAAGAAAATTTCTCTGGGCTCACTCAAATCATGCTTGTTACTGCTATTGGCATTTTCGCGGTGCTGGTCTTACAGTTTAAGTCATTTTTACAACCCATCGTAATTTTTACTTCAATTCCCTTTGCTATGGCAGGCTCGGTAATAGGTTTATATTTAACCGGACAATCATTTTCAATGATGGCATTTATTGGTTTAATTAGTCTGTTTGGGATAGTGGTCAATAATGCCATAATATTAATTGATACCACCAATCGAAACCTTGCAGAGTCAGCTAACTTAAAAGAAGCCATTATAACGGCTAGCGCAAGCCGTTTTACCCCAATATTATTAACAACGCTAACAACTATTGGTGGACTGTTGCCCTTAACTATTTTTGGTGGTGCGTTATGGCAGCCTTTAGGCACTGTTATTATTTCAGGCTTATGTGTATCGGCTATCGCGAGCTTTTTATTAGTACCGGTATTAACTGACGTATTTACTGAAGATAAAAAACAAAACACCGACTAAACAAAAACTCAATAAGAAGTTTATATTATGGATTCATTAGGTCTATTTGGTTATTCATTAGCTGGCATTGCATATTTAGTTTTTGCGCTACTGATTTTTGCTGCACGAAATAAGACAACGCTCGCTCGCTGGGTATTAGTTTCTGTATTTGTCACTGTTATTGCTAATGGGGTTGCGGCCTTACAAATAAAGTTAGGCTTTAGCTTGCAGTGGGCGATGCTTGCAGATGGCTTTAAAGTAGCTTGCTGGTCGTTGTTAATCTTGCTTTGTAACACAGAACAACGCTCTTTTCGGGCGGTTATTGCCAATTCACATATTCGTCAATATATCAAAATTTGGACCATATTAATGGTTGCTTGCTGGTTGGCGAGTGTCTTATTGAATTATTCTTATGAGTATTTATTCCTACTTTTTATTGTGCTTAATTTATGGAGTTTAGTGCTATTAGAGCAGTTATACCGAAGTGCTGATTCACAAGTGCGCTGGGCTATTTGGCCGATGGTTATTGCATTAGCCAGCGTTGCGATTTTTGACTTTGTTTTATATGCACAAGCCACTATGGTTGACGGTATTGATTTTGATTTTTGGTTTAGTCGTGGCTTTATCTCTCTTATTATTGTGCCTTTATTACTGATCAGTACTCGACGGATTCGTAATGGTGCAGTAAGAATTTTTGTTTCTCGACATGTTGTTTTTTATAGCTCAATGTTGATGATTGCCGGTATATATTTGTTGGTTATGGCCTTTGCTGGCTATGTTATTAACTACATAGGTGGAGAGTGGGGCAGCGTTGTTAGTATCGGTTTTCTAATGTTAAGTGCTTTTGTATTAGTCGCTTTATTTATTACCGAATCGTTGCGCCGGAAATTAAAAGTGTTTATAGCAAAAAACTTTTTTGCTAATAAATACGAATACCGCGATGAATGGTTAAATCTTATCGGAAAAATAGAAACCACCAATGCAGAAAGTTATTACCAAATGGCAACTCAAATAATGATGTCAAAAGTAGATGCTTATGCTGGCGCTATTTTGAAAAAAGTAACAGGTCAACGTTTCAGTGTTCAATATTCTGAAAAGTTGCTTCTAGATGATACCTTTAATCAGCAACTGGTCGAGTGCAGTCTTTTTTGTCAGCGCCAAGGTTGGATAATTGATGTTGAAGAATATCGCCAAACACCAACTGTTTATCCTGGCTTATCTCTAGACTTATCGTTATTCGATACCCAAAGTATCAGAATTATAGTCCCTATTTTTATTGGTAAAGCATTCTATGGGATGTTTATTTTAGCGGGAAAAAACCAAGTTAAGCAATTAAATTGGGAAGACAGAGATTTACTGTTTGCTATATCAAAACAGTTAGGAAATTTCGTTTCTTTACATGAAGCTAATGATAAATTAGCAGAATCAAAACAGTTTGATGCCTTTAACCGTATGTCCGCCTTTTTAGTGCATGATTTGAAAAATGTTCAAGCACAGTTAGCACTTATTACCTCTAATGCAGAAAAACACCGAGATAACCCAGAGTTTATTGCTGATGTTTTTGAAACGGTAGAGTCAGCGACAGAACGCTTATCTAAAGTACTTTCGCAATTACGTAATAAGCAAGCAGCTCAACCTAAAAGTGAGTTGGTTGATATCTCAGCAGTCATTAACAGTGTAATAGAGCAGAGAAATATTGAGTTACCTAAGGTGACCTTTGATAAAATCAACCATTGCGAAATGGCTATTGATAATGAAACTTTTCATTCAGTGCTCAATCACTTAATACAGAATGCACAGGAAGCGACAAGCAAAGATGGCTGGGTTAAAGTAGAGCTTACTCAGAGAGAAAACCATATAGGCATTAAAATTTCTGATAATGGCTGTGGTATGTCGGTAGACTTTATTAATAATCGACTATTCAAACCTTTTGATACCACTAAAGGTAATGCGGGTATGGGCATTGGTGTCTTTGAGGCCAAGCAATTTGTTGAAGGTATCGCCGGAATAATTAAAGTCGAGAGTATTGAAGATAAAGGCACTGTTTTTATAATAGACTTACCAATAAACCCAAGTTTATAAATGATATATTACCGTAGAATACAGATCCTGAAATAAATTCAGGATGACGTTCATGGATTTAGGCTGACGACAGGTAAGGTTGTTTTTCCCCGTCATGCTGAACTCGTTTCAGTATCCGGGCTGAGATCCTGAAATAAATTCAGGATGACGTACGTGGAATCAGGACGACGACAGATAAGGTTGTTTTTCCCCGTCATGCTGAACTCGTTTCAGTATCCGGGTTGAGATCCTGAAATAAATTCAGGATGACGTAGTGGATTCAGTATGACGTACGCTGATTTGGGCTAACGCTCGTGGATTCAGTATAACGTGTGTGGTTTCATGACGACGATAGGTAAGGTTGTTTTTCCTCGTCATGTTGAACTCGTTTCAGTATCTGGGTTAAGATCCTGAAATAAATTCAGGATGACGTACGAGGATTCAGGATGACGTTCATGGATTCAGGATGACGTGTGTGGTTTCAGAACGACGATAGGTAAGGTTGTTTTCCTCCGTCATGCTGAACTCGTTTCAGTATCTGGGTTAAGATCCTGAAATAAATTCAGGATGACGTTCATGGATTTAAGATGACGTACGTGGATTTAAGATGACGTATGTGGATTTAGGATGACGTACATGAATTCAGGATCACGTACGTGGATTCTGTATAACGTTTGTGGTTTCATGACGACGATAGGTAAGGTTGTTTTCCTCCGTCATGCTGAACTCGTTTCAGTATCTGGGTTGAGATCCTGAAATAAATTCAGGATGACGTACGTGGATTTAAGATGACGTACATGAATTCAGGATCACGTACGTAGATTCAGTATAACGTTTGTGGTTTCATGACGATGATAGGTAAGGTTGTTTTCCCCGTCATGCTGAACTCGATTCAGTATCTGGGTTGAGATCCTGAAATAAATTCAGGATGACGCTCGTGGATTCAGAATAACATTTGTGAATTTATAATGACGACAGATGAGGTTGTTCTTTCCCGTCATGCTGAACTCGTTTCAGTATCCGGGCTGAGATCCTGAAATAAATTCAGGATGACGTACTTCGATTAAGAATGACGTACTTCGATTCAGTACGACGTACATGAATTCAGAACTACGCGCTCAAATAAAGCGTATAAATAATAAAAGGGTTTTAGTCGTATGGAAAAGTTACTGATCATTGATGATGATAAAGGAATACAAAAGCAACTTAAGTGGAGCTTATCTGATTATGAGGCTGTATTAGCAGGTGATCGTGAAAGTGCTATTGCTGCAGTACGTCGCTTTGAACCCAAAGTTGTTACGCTTGATTTAGGTTTACCGCCAGATGAAGCTAATGCTACTGAAGGTTTAGCGGCATTACAGGAAATTTTGACCATAGCGCCTCATACTAAGGTGATAGTGATCACCGGCAATGACGATCGTACTAATGCGTTAAAAGCTATTTCTGCGGGTGCCTACGACTTTTATCAAAAGCCAATAGATGCTGATGTGATCAATGTCATTATTGCTCGAGCTTTTAGTGTTTCGGCAATTGAAGAAGAAAACCGTAAGATGCGTCAAGTCGCGGGTAGTGATATCGGCATTATTGGTAACAGTGAAGCTATTGACCGTCTCCGCATGATGGTAAAGCGTATTGCGCCAACACAAATAACAGCCTTATTACTGGGCGAAAGCGGCACAGGTAAAGAAGTAACCGCCAATGCCGTGCATATTGCCAGTGAGCGCAGTAATAAGCCCTTTGTTGCCATCAACTGTGCTTCTATCCCTGAAAACTTATTAGAAAGTGAATTATTTGGTTTTGAAAAAGGAGCTTTTACCGGTGCTCATCGTGCGACTAAAGGTAAAATAGAGTGTGCAGAAGGCGGTACATTATTTCTTGATGAAATTGGTGATATGCCTTTTAGCTTGCAAGCAAAACTATTACGATTCTTACAAGAAAAAACGATTGAACGCCTTGGTGGTCGACAAGAAATTAATGTTGATGTTCGAGTGGTTTGTGCAACCAATCAAAACTTAGAACAAATGGTTAAAGATAAAACTTTCCGTGAAGACTTATTTTATCGCGTTAGTGAAATAACCTTAAATATCCCCCCGCTACGTGACCGAGATGAAGACGTATTAATTCTGGCTCAATATTTTTTACAGATGTACGCACTTGAATATAAACGAAATGTAAAAAGTTTTTCAGAAGACGGTTTAAGTGCTATTAAGGCTCATAAATGGCCGGGTAATATTCGTGAGTTACAAAATAAAGTAAAAAGTTCGGTAATTATGACGACTGGCACACAAGTGACCGCCTTTGACTTAGGCTTTTTTGATCATACGAGTACTGAACTTGGGCTGTCTTTGAATTTGCGTTCGGTGCGAGAAAAAGCAGAGTCACTGGCTATTCAAAAAGCTTATGCGTTAGCCGAAGGCAATATGTCAAAAGCTGCAGAATTACTGGGTGTTACTAGACCAACATTGTATTCATTAATTGAAAAATATGGCCTAACAATTAACGAAACCTAGATGATTTGAAATACGGAGAAGGTTTTGTTATAAAGTCTTCTCCATTAAATAAGGATGTTAACTCTTATCGTTTTCACTACTTCGTTCAGAATCAGAATCAGTATCGGCAATTGTGTCAGCCGTTAGCTCTGAGTTGGCTTCAATACTTTCATCGATATTACTTTCAGCATATAAACGACTCTTCTGTTTAAGGAGTTTATCAACATAACGCGCCATTTTAATTTTCTGCTTAATCGACGACTCTAATATCTCTTCTACTTCTCTTAATATTTCTTTCATGTTTTCAACATTTTCAGTTGAATTAACGATGAGCTGTGCGCTTGCCTGGCTAGGTTCATTACTGGCTAATTGTACTTTATGCAGTGAACCGGTTAACTCTACTTGCATCTCTAACGCGACTTCGTTAATTGCGTCAACATCAATACAAGCTAGCTCTTCTAAAAATCCAAACAATAATAAACGGTCAACAAAAATATTGATTTTTCTGGGAACGCCTAAAGTTTTTTCATGAATAACATTAAAGCCTTCATCTGAGAAAAGTGCCTCTTTAATACAACCTGCTTGCTGCAATCTATGATTAATATATTCTTTAACTTCGTCACTAGTCAGTGGTTTTAAATGCGCAGATGCAATGATACGTTGACGAAATTGCTCCATATTAGGCGCTTGAATAATATCTTTAAGTTCTTCTTGTCCGAGAAGAAAACTTTGTATCAATGGCTTATTATCCAGTTGAAAATTAGATAACATGCGCAGTTCTTCAACAGTTTCTATCGGCAAATTTTGTGCTTCATCAACAATCAACAAAGCGCGCTTACCTTGGCGATTCAAATCAATAAGAAACTGTTCAATTGACTGTAGTAACTCAGCTTTACTTTTACCTTTAACCGAGATCTTAAATTCAAAAGCAACAAGTTCAAGTAATTCCTGCGGGTCGAGCTTAGTCGTGACAAGTTGAGCGGCAACAATTGAATCGTCAGCAATATTGTTTAAAAGGTTACGCGCTATTGTTGTTTTACCCGTGCCTATAGGCCCAGTAACTACGATAAAGCCTTCGCCTTGATCTAAACCATATTGTAAATAAGACATTGCTCTTTGGTGATTGCTTGACGCGAAAAAGAAACGTGGGTCGGGACTTAACTGAAAAGGACGCTCTTTAAAACCATAATAATTTTCGTACATACTGCTAAAAACCTTTACTGAATTTGAGGGTGATTCTGTCTTCCTCATAATTGAATGATTGCGTCGTAGAACTGCGGTTAAGATGGCTTACACCTAATTTAACAGTTAGTTTACTATTTAAGGATTTGTCATACTCAAGACTATAACGTCGGTAGCGATCTTGACGGCCATTATCTTGTGCAAGTAAATAGTGGGTGTCAGTATATTCAAGCATGAAATTTATATTTGATTTACCACTCACTTTGCGTTTAATCGCAAATGATGCTTTTTTATTTTCATCTTGGGTACGGGTATTTAAATTTTCACGGGTCAATTTTGATAGCTCAACGCTGAAAGTGGTTCGCGGTAGTGCTAATTCTGAAGACCACAGTAACTCTTTGTTTAATGAAAGGCCCAAATCTTCCACTAAAACAAAATCATTTAAGTTGACTAGCTGATAATTATCAAAATCGATATTATCATTATTATTGACAAAACAACTTGAAGAGTCAGTTATGTCGCCTTGTGGACACCAAAAGCTACCTAAGGCGACACTTTCATAATTATTACGGGTAAATGCTTTAACCTCTTCAACATAAGTAATGGTATTGGTTAAACGCTTGTTTTTATGTACAAAGTCAAATCCATAACTTTCTCCGTAAAAGCGTTGGCCGTAATCAACTATTAAGGTCGTTCTTTGACTAGGCTCCCAGCGAATTGTGGCCGCAGCATAGTCTTGTTGTTCTTTACCATCGAGGTCTAGCTGAGTACCAGTAGGTGTGTTATAAGATAGGTCTAATAGGAGCCTAGGGCTTATTAACCAGCGTAAGCCGCCGCCATAAGAGTCTGACTCAAGTGATGAACTATTATTAACAAGATCACCTTCATTAGTTTCATCATAATATCGTATAAACGGAGTTATCTTATAACCCGTAATCAAACCGATTTTAACTTCGCCTTTGAATAACTGTCCGTCTCGGCCTTGATTAGTCGCATCAGAATATTCAGATGACGCATCCCAATATACATTTCGAGCAGCAGAGCCATTTTTACTCAAAAACTGTACTGCATAGCCTTCTCGTTCACCTATACCGTCTTGTGATTTAGTTGTTTGGTATTGAATACCCGAACCAACAATAAAGTCACTATTATTAATCGTGTACTGAAAACCACCCGAATAATTTTCAACTCTAATAGTGTCACCAGAAACAATATCTGCAAGCGCATTACTGGAATTATTACGTGCTTGGTTTGATATTGCAGCACTACCGATTAAAGAAAGTCCTTTAGGACCTAGCTTTAAGCGAAAAGAACTGTCCAATGTATGATAGTCATCATCGGTATCATGGTCATGGGTGTACATTGCATAAAGACTTTTTGCATCAAAAGTAAAATCTAATTTTTTTGATGAAAACAGCGTACTTAATTCAACACCTGTTTGACTAACTAAACTTGCTGTTGTGTCGTTAACAGATAAATTAACATTATCTGTATAGGTTTCATCAATAATCAACTGTGGTGTAAACTGCCATTCCCCTGCGAAAGTATTTGCAGATAAAATGGCAAAGATTGCTGCAGCTAATACTGTCTTATTTAGTGCCGTATCCATAACCATAATAGCCATACATATCCTTGTGAGATCTGATTGCTTTGTTTAGCACTAAACCCAGTGCTAAATCTTCGTTGAGGTTTTCTGTCGCTTTTTGAATATCTGCTAAGAGCGTTTTTGATTCTTCAACTACGACCAGCGCTTGGCCCATTAAGTTGGCTAAGACCATCGTTTCTGTAACACCAATTAACGGTGGACAGTCAAATATTACAATACGGTCAGGGTAGCGCTCTGCAAGTTCTTTAGCTAAAGACTCCATACGGTCACTGGCGAGTAATTCATTAGAAAGATGATGAGGTTCACCTGCAGGTATTATTTTAAGCTTATCAATATTGGTACTGTAAATTATTTCAGAAATATCCTGCTTCTCACCCAGTAAGTATTCAATCAAGCCGGGGACTTGCTTAAAACCTAATTCTCTATTTATGCTTGGGCGTAGAACATCGGCGTCAATTAATAACACTGTTTTATCTTGTTCTAAAGCAATACTGAGCGCTAAGTTTATTGAGATAAAAGTTTTGCCTTCATTTGGTTTAGAGCTACTTATCATAACCAAATTACTGTTTTTAAGCGTTTTAGAGCCTGAGCCAAAGGCATTATTTAAGAGCTTACGTTTAATTTGACGAAACTCATCTTTAATACTTTTTCTGGTACCGTTATCGATTAAGAAACCACGACTTTCAAGATCATTCTTATTAAGCACTAAAACATCATTATTTTCAGAATTTACTGGAGCTGTCGAGCTATCAACGGTTTTAGTTGGTTTATCAATCGTTACATTGTCAGTAACAGCCGGTGCTTTGTCTTGTTGAGCCATCTTTTGTTTAGCGAGTGCTTTTTCTATGGTACTCATAAATTAAAAATCCTATGTATTGGCGCTTGTATTGCATCCGGAAATAACGAATAAGCGATAAAAAAGCATAATATTAAAATTAATAAGCTGTTAGAGACAAAAAACAGTATTGTTTTACGTTTATCTTTACTTTGTAGACCTAAATTTTCAGTAGCCGAAACAATACCAAAAATAGGAATGCCCGTTGCCCGAGCTACTTGGCTGCTCGAAGTTACAACAGGGTTAATTTGACTGAATAAAAAGGAAAATCCCAATCCAACACCTACCCCTAAAAAGGTAACAACTACATAAAATAGATACCTTTTAGGACCTGTAGGTTGTAAAGGTGCACGAGGAGGATCAATCACTTTGAAATTTATTTTACTGGTCGTTTCGTTAGCTGACTGACCTATTTGTGCTTTTTCTTTACGTTGTAGCAAGTCTTCATATTGTTTTTTAGTAATATCGTAGCCGCGATTAAGTGCCACTAATTCTGCTTCGATTTCAGGCAAAGTATGAATTTTGTTTTCAAGATCTCTGACAGTATTTCTGTAATTATTAGCTCTTACTTCCATTGAAGCAACTTGTCCTTCAAGTTGATTCACTTGAATTTGAATATCTTGAATTACTGGGTTCTGACTTATTGGCGTGTAGTCACTACCTGCATCATTACTGCTTGTTAAATACTGTTCAATTTCATCATCTCTTTTCTTTGATAAATGCTCAAGGCGACGTTGAACTTCTTTCACATCAGGATGTTGCTCGGTATATCTAAGCTGTAGTGAATCTAATTGTCCTTCTAACTCAGCAATACGGTCATCAAAAGTCGTTTTTATGCTGTTCGAATCAACAATATTATTTTGCTGATTAGATTCTGACGTTGAAGATTGTGTCAATTTAGCTTTTGAGCCAGCTAATTGTGTTTTTGTTTCTAGTAAAATCAGTTCAATAGTTTTTAATTGTTCTTTTGAGTTATTTAGCTTTTGGTAATAACCACCGTACTGGTTAGGCAGCACTTCACTGTATTTCTGTTTAAAATTAGTTAACCTGGCTTCGTCTTTTAATAAGCGATTTTCGTATTCATTAATTTGGCTATCAAGAAATTTTTGTGCAGAATCAGAATCCCGACGATTTTCACCTCGAGTCGTTTCAATAAACACCGTGATAACCGCTTGCACAACATCGCGTGCCATTGCTGGGTCTGTATCAGAGAACGTAATATTGAAAATGTTTTGTCTGCTGCCACCAGTCTTTTTAATTGAAATACCCTTGTTTAATCTTTCAATTAAGTTATTAAATTGTTGCGGGGTATTAGCTTGAACATCTAGATCGGTCATCCGAGCAATACGCTCTAAATTTGGGCGGTTGAGCAATGTTTTTACCATTAAGCTGATTTGTACATCAGGATTCGACTCAACCGTCATCCCTCTTAACAAAGGACCTAAAATAGATTGAGTATCGGCAAATACTCGCGCTTCTGATTCATAAATATCTTGTAGCTGTGAAACGGCGAACCAACCTAAAGGGCAAATAAGCCAAGTAGCAATCATAAGATAGCGGCGTTTTATCCACATACCTTTTAAATAATCTAAAATTTGTTCAAGTGTTTCTTGCATTCCTGACCTCTAAATACAGGCAATTAATAAAATAGGCGATTGTTTTCTTATTTAACTAAAACTAAAACTAAAACCAAGTTTCAGGGATAACAATTATATCACCTGGCAAAACGTCAACGTTAGCCGCTATCTCGCCATTCTTAATTAAGTCTTCAATATAAATTTCATATTGTTTTTGTTTGCCATTTTCCACTCTTACTAAAATAGCATCATTACCATCAGCAAATTCAGTTAAGCCACCGACCTGAATCATTACATCGAGTAATGTCATTTGCTGAATATAATTGATTGACTTAGGTTCTGCAGCTTCACCAATAACACGTATCTGCTCACTAAATGGGCCAACAAAATTATTTACGGTTACGGTAACTACGGGCTCTCTCAAGTAAGTTGCTAGAATTTCTTCAATAGTTCGAGCGAGTTCGGTAGGTGTTTTGCCTGATACAGGTATATCTTCAACTAAAGAGGTGGTTATCATGCCGTCGGGACGCACAACAAATGTGCCTGAAACTTCAGGGTTACGCCATACGAATATATTAACAACATCACCGGCACCAATTAAATATTTATAAGTGCTAACATCAACCGTATTCGATTGGTGTATGGTTGCTGGTGGTAAGGTTAATGTACTACAACCTGAAATAACATAAGCTATAGTTAGTAGTATTGCTGTTTTTAGTTGACCGAGCATATTCTTTTCCATGGTTATAACCTTCTTTATACATCGAATTTATTAAATTGATACTAAGCTATCTGATTGTATGTGATTTTTACAAAGGTTGCACAACATTTAATAGGTGTAAAAAACTTATGATTATTGCTATTATCTTACACGCTTATGTTTTGGGTGTTTTTTACTAAAAATCATAAATGAACAAGTTGAATCTATTAATAATAAAGGGAATAATTAATTCATATGTCTAGCCCAAAGTTTCGAGATCTATCTTCGGGTAGTAAATCTTTAGTTATTATTGAACTGATTTTTTTCGCGGGTTCATTATTACTGACCGTCTATTTAAATAGCTTGTTTTTATTTGTCGAGCATCAAAATATCCCTACTAATTTATTGGCTATTTGTGCGATTGTTTTTGCTCTTGTTGTGCAACTATCGTTATTAGCCTTAGGTTTATACAACTCGAAGCTACGTGAAAATTACCGTGGTATTGTCAGGCGTTTGCTTGTTTCAGTAGCGATTGGCTTCTTTATTGTCACCTTAATCAATCCCTTATATGGTCAACACGCCTTAAAAATTGAATTACTTGCAATTGCTGCATTATTTAGTCTTATTATTGATAGTGCTTTTCGTTATTTTACCCTGCAAGTGGACTTTTTTGGCTTTAGTAAGCGGGTAGTGTTAGTACTTGGCGCTGGCGACAGAGCCTCTATCATTGAAAAACGCATGCGTCGAGATGTCGACAGGCAAGGGTTTTACATGCATGGCTTTGTTATTATGCCAGGTGACACCGAAACAGGTATCGTCAACGAAAACCGTATTGCATTAGAAGGTTCATTGGTGAATTATGCACTAGAGCATGGTATCGACGAAATTGTTGTTGCCAGCGATGAACGCCGCGATAATTTACCGGTTGATGAACTTTTTGCCTGTAAAATACGTGGTGTAGAAATTACCGAAATTCTCGATTTTATCGAGCGTGAAACAGGCCAAATTGCCGTAAACCTTATTTATCCAAGTTGGGTGATCTATTCAAATGGTTTTGCTTCAGGCAACCATTTACGCAATACCTTAGATTGGGTTTTTAACGCGGCTATTGCTATTGCTTTAACCTTAGTTACTTGGCCAGTTATGCTAATAACAGCCATTCTTATTAAATTAGACGAAGGGATGAAAGCCCCTATCTTTTATCTGCAAGAGCGCGTTGGCTTAGATGGACAAGCTTTTAATATTTATAAATTTAGAAGTATGCGAATCGATGCGGAGAAAAATGGTGCGCAAATGGCTTCTGAAAATGATGACCGCACGACATCTATTGGTAAATTCATTCGTAAATACCGTGTCGACGAATTACCACAGATACTCAATGTAATACGTGGAGATATGGGCTTTGTTGGCCCGCGTCCTGAGCGTCCTGAATTTGTTCAGCAGCTTATTAAAAACTTACCTTACTACAACGAACGTCATAATGTTAAGCCAGGATTAACAGGCTGGGCACAATTAAAGTACCCTTATGGTTCAACAGAAGAAGATTCATTAGAAAAGCTTAAATATGACTTGTATTATATTAAGCACCGTAGCTTTATGTTGGACTTATTAATTTTAATTAGAACGGTTGAAATTGTTTTGTTTGGTAAAGGAAGATAAATAAAATGCTTTTTCTACTTGCTGTGAGTAATATTATATTGGAACAAGGGTTATATTTGTGAGCCAAATTATTAATGCGATGACAGTCGATGTTGAAGATTACTTTCACGTATCTGCGTTTGAAAATACTATTGCTAAAACCGATTGGGAAAAAACACCTTTACGTGTCGAACACAATACTTATCGGTTACTTGAATTATTTGAAAAACATGGTGTCAAAAGTACTTTTTTTACACTAGGTTGGGTCGCAGAACGTTGCCCTAACTTGATTAAAGCGATAGTTGACCAAGGACATGAATTAGCCAGCCATGGTTTTGCACATCAACGTATCACTGAAATGAGTAAAGACGATTTTGTTACTGATGTTGTAAAGAGTAAAAATATTTTAGAACAATTGTCTGGCACTGAAGTTATAGGTTATCGTGCGCCAAGTTTTTCACTTAATGATACTAATACATGGGTTTATGAAAAATTAATTGAATTAGGCTTCCAATATAGCTCGAGTACTTATCCCATTCAACACGACTTATATGGGGTGCCGAATTGGCCTCGTTTTATACATGAACGTTCAGAAAGCTTTGGTGGACAAAAAATAATTGAAATACCCATACCAACCCTGCGTAAGAATAATATCAATACAGGTATTGGTGGTGGCGGTTATTTTCGTTTATATCCATATTGGCTTTCTAAGAAACGTATTGATAAATTCCACCAACAGGAACAAAAACCTTACAGCTTTTATTTTCATCCTTGGGAGATAGACCCTGACCAACCAAGGGTGAAAGACGCACCACTCAAATCAAAGTTCAGGCACTACATAAATTTGTCGCGTATGGAAGGTAAATTAGAACGACTGCTAAAGGATTATCAGTGGGACACAATGAAGAGTGTTTATTTAAATAAAAATACCAAAGAAAATGGAATGACTTAACTATGCTAAACAATAAGTTTGTTACTAATGTTTCACTCACCAGTGGCATAATATTATGCATGTTTTTTGCTTTTAATAGCTCTTTTAGTAAACTTATTGATATTTGGCAAAGCTCTAATACCTATGGGCATGGTTTTTTAATTTTACCCATCGTTTTATGGTTGGTGTATCGCAAAAAACACTTGCTTGCAAAAGTAGGCACTCAACCTTCTGTATTAGCACTGTTCTTTGTTGGTTTAACTTCATTTTTTTGGTTTATTAGTGCTTTATCTTATATTAATGTTGTTGAGCAATTTGCCCTATTCAGTTTATTCATTGTTTTAACATGGGCCTTTTTTGGCTGGAAAATAGTACTATCGTTAAAATTTCCTTTATCATTTTTATACCTTTCAATTCCTATTGGGGATTTTTTAATCCCTTATCTGCAGTTTATTACTGCCGACATATCTGTTTTTATGATTAAAGTCTTTGGAATACCAGTATTTCGAGACGGTATGTACATACAAATACCTAATGGAAACTTTCTTGTTGCAGAAGCATGTAGTGGTATACGCTTTTTGATTTCAACAATTACCATTGGTGTTTTATATTCTTACCTAAATTTTAGTAAATTATATAAGCAAATACTATTTGTATTGCTCTGTTGTATTGTTTCTATCGTAGGTAATGGTCTTAGAGCTTTTTTAATGATACTTATTGGCCATTTGTCTAACATGCAAGCCGCCGTAGGTTTTGATCACTTCGTTTATGGTGGTGTGTTTTTCAGTATTATTTTAGTTGTTCTATTTATCATCGGCTACTATATGTCGGATCCAATAAACGAAATAGAAAAGCCCATTAACACCAACGAGAAATGCGCTTCTCAAAAGTTTCCTTCATTACCCTTCATCGCTATAGCTTTATCATTTTTACTTATTGGTCCCGTATTAAAGTATAAATATGAAAATCATATAGCTGAACTGTCTTCTCAGCAAATCAATAAATCGGCTTCTCATTCTCCTTTGAGCTCAATGATTCTTACTAAGTTTAATCATAATTGGATGCCAACCTTTCCTGATGCCGATGCTACTTATATCTCATCATCAACCGAAAGTAATATCGATATATTTGTCGCTAAATACCTTTATGAAACTGATGATAAAGAAATTATCAGTTATAAAAACAGATTGTTTGATGTTGATTTCTGGTCAATTAAAAGCATTTCAGCTAATGAAATAACAACTGCAAAGGGTGAGCTAATACCTTATAGCTCTTTTACTATTGTAAACATGCAAGGCCAAGAGCGTAAGGTTAGGGTTATATATAAAGTAAATAGTATTTTATCAGCAAATAAAATTAAATTTAAGTTATTACAACTTATGAATAAAATAATGATGACTGACTTTGGCGGAGAGGTTATTGTATTGTCTTCAGCGAGTAAGCACGAAGCAGATAAACAATTAGATTTATTTATGTTTCAGCACTTTTTTGATATTAAACAACAGCTAACTTTGGCTAAATAAGGGATTATATTACATTATGCTCATTTCTACCGTTATTCTTTCTTATAATTCTGTTAACCCAATACAACGTTGTTTAGACGAACTAATAAGTTCGCTTTTAAAATTTGATGAAGAAAGTGAAGTTTTTATTGTAGACAATGGCTCAAAAGATGGCAGTGTAGAGTTAATTAAACAATATGAGAATAAATATCAAGAATCACATTCAGAGTTAATTAAACCTATCTTTTTTAGTGAAAACACAGGTACTACCTATTCTAGAAATGCCGCATTAAAAAAAGCCAAAGGAAAATTTGTTTTAGTATTAGATTCTGATGCTTATATTAACCACGATGCCATAAAAAGCTTAATTACTTACTTAGAAGCTAACAAAGATGTGGGTATGGCCGTACCAAGACTTTCTTACAATAGTGGTAATTTTCAATTGTCTTGCGACGTATTTCCAACGCTTATTCATAAGTTAAAGCGTTTCTTATTTTTGAAAAAAATTGAATCAAAACCACATGCATTACAGTCAACTACTATACCTACAAATGTAGACTATGCCATTTCAGCCTGTTGGTTGTTAACGAAAGAGGCGGTTGATAAAATCGGCTTGTTTGATGAGAATATATTCTATTCACCAGAAGACGTAGATTATTGTTTACGTGTTTGGGAAAACGGTTTTAAAATTACTTATATTCCTTCAGCTAAAGTCATTCATGACGCCCAAGAGTTGTCTCGTGGTTTCAAGCTTTCAATGTTTCATTTTTCTCATTTAAAAGGACTTTTTTATCTAATGAATAAGCATAAATATTTCTGGGGTTTAACCAACCTTTACAAACGATTAAATAGATTTAGTTAGGTTTACAGATAAATGTGCGGTGTTGTTGCTATTTTTCATCATGATCATTTATTTGATATAGACAAAAATACCGTAGAACAAATGAACAAAAGCCAAACTCACCGTGGACCAGATGGAAATGGGAGTTATATTGCCAATGGTATTGCTTTAGCGCATACACGTTTGGCAATAATTGATTTAGAAGGCGGAGAGCAACCCTTATTTGATCAAACCAATACCGTTGGCATAACTTACAACGGAGAAATTTATAATTATAAAGCGCTACGTAACGAGCTAATAGCTTTAGGTTATAAGTTTAATACGAACAGCGATACCGAAGTTATTGTAAATGCTTGGCTAGAATGGCACACCCAGTGTGTAGAGAAACTCAATGGTATGTTTGCTTTCGTTCTTTTTGATAAAAATACAAAGCAAATGTTTGCAGCAAGAGACAGACTTGGTATTAAGCCACTTCATTGGGCAAAAACGCCTGACAACCAAATTGTTTTTGCTTCAGAAATAAAAGCATTAAAAAAACATCTTCAAATACCGCTAAATATTAATTTAAAATCAATAGAAGATTACATGTCTCTTGGTTATATTTTAGAGCCAAAATCTATCTATTTAGCCATAAACAAGTTACTGCCTGGGCACTATATTCTTTTAGATCAAAACTCGCCTGAGCTGTTTATAAATAAAGCTTACTGGGATTTAAAAGACCATATAACAAGCAATACAAAAAATTATAATATTGATGATGTACACGCCCACTTAAGTCAAACAGTACAAGACAGAATGATGGCCGATGTGCCGCTAGGCGCTTTTCTGTCGGGAGGATTAGACTCGTCTGCTATTGTTGCTTTTATGAGCCAACTAAGTGCTGAACCTATTATAACGAGTTCAATTGGCTTCGATCTTTCAAAGTATGATGAGTCTTTTTTTGCTGAAAAAGTTTCTCAGCATTTTAAGACTAAGCATTCGACGACTAATGTATCAGTAAACGACTTATCAATGGTCGATCTCGTTGTAAATACCTTTGACGAGCCTTTTGCTGATAACTCAGCTATTCCTACCTTGATATTAAGTAAAGTAACACGAGAGAAAGTGAAAGTAGCGCTTTCGGGTGATGGCAGCGACGAATTGTTTTTTGGTTACCGCAATTATCAAATGTTAAATTTTGAAGAAAAACTTCGTTCTATTTTTGTAAATAAACTAACTAAACCCATTTTTACACTTTTGGCTCAACATTACCCGAAGCTTGATAAAGCGCCACGTTTTTTACGGGCAAAATCTACTTTTAAAGCACTAGCAAGTGACCCTATCACCAGTTTTTACAACGCAATGTCTTTATCTGATAAGAATACTTTGGATAAGTTATATTCTTATCAGTTTAAAAGTCAGTTGGCGGGTTACAGTGCTTTAAATCAATTTAAATCGTTAGCAGAAGAAGTTAATAATTTAAGCCCAGTAAAACAAGTTCAATATATTGATTTTAAAACCTACTTACCCGGTGATATTCTAACGAAAGTAGACCGAGCAAGTATGGCTTGTTCATTAGAAGTTAGAGTGCCTTTCTTAGATTATAAATTGGTAGAATGGGGCTTAGGATTAAATGAAAAACTAAACCTAAAAGGTCAACAAGTTAAAAAAGTACTGGCAAATTCATTGAAAGGATTACTACCTAACTTTGTATTAGAACGAAAAAAAATGGGCTTTACCTCACCATTAGATGAATGGATAAGACAAATACCACAGGCAACCTTGGAAAAAAGAATTTTATCAAAACCGCTAGTATCGCTAAATATTTTTAATATAAATGAATTAAAAGCAACTATTGAAGCTCACCAAGCTCGAACCATTAATAACGGCGTACTGATATGGGCACTACTTGTATTAGCATCATTCTTAAAAAAAGAACAAAATTGAAATGAAAATACTTTACCACCACCGAATCGCCTCAAAAGACGGCCAGTTTGTTCACGTAGAAGAGCTAACAAACGCCTTCATAGAGCAAGGTAACGAACTAAAGTTTGTAGCCCCATCATTAAACGAAAACAGTGACTTTGGTCACGATGGCGGTTTTGTAACTAAACTAAAAAAATTACTCCCAAGAGCGCTATATGAATTATTAGAGCTTTCTTATAGTCTTTGGATATTCATCAAACTTGTTATTGCGATTAAACAATTCAAACCTGAATTTATTTATGAACGCTACAACCTTTTCCAACCTGCGGGCATTTGGGCAAGTAAGCTATTTAACATTCCCCTAATTTTAGAAGTAAATGCTCCGTTAGTTTATGAGCGAAAAACCTATAGTGGTTTAGCATTAGTTAAGTTTGCAAAGTGGATAGAAAACTATACGTGGAAAAACGCTACTCATACCTTACCTGTTACCGATGTACTTGCCGATCACTTAAGAAAAGTTGGCGTTAAAGAGCAAAATATCACCGTTATTCATAATGGCGTTAATCAGCAATTTATAGATGAAATGTTAGCCAAACCAATAGCAAACAATAAAAAAGAAATTGTTATCGGCTTTACCGGTTTTATTCACCCATGGCATGGTATGGACAAAGCCATTGAAGCTATAGCTAAGCATAAAAACCTACCGCTAAAGCTTATTTGCGTTGGCGATGGCAATATTTTACCTGAACTAAAAGCATTAGCGAAAGAGTTAGGTATAGCCGATAAAATTGAATTCGCCGGCTTAGTAACTCGTGATAAAGTATTAGACTATGTTCAGCAATTCGATATTGCTTTACAGCCAGATGTTACTGCATATGCATCACCCCTTAAAATGTTTGAATATATGGCTGTGGGTAGTGTCATTATTGCACCAGACTGCCCAAACATACGAGAGATATTAAGTGACGATACAGCATTGTTTTTTGAAAAGGGTGATCAAGCGTCATTTATTGAAAAGCTGGTGTATGCCATTGAACATATTAATGAACTAAATGAAATGCGCAGCGCAGTTAAAACGAGTGTGTTAGACAAACAATTTATTTGGCAAGAAAATGCCAAGCGAGTAGTTGAGTTATTTAAAGCTGCTAACCCTGAGATTAAGAGATAATTTATGCCAATTACTGCTATTGGGTTTGTTCTTGTTTTTATGGTTGGGTCGCTATTTACCTTGAAAAAACCTTTAGCAGGAATTTTGCTTTATTTTTTTTGTTTTTATATGCACCCCCCTGGCAAATATTGGGGTAGCTTTTTACCTGAAATAAGATGGACATTAATTGTTGCGGTATTAACGTTAATCAGTGTGTTTATTCATGAAAAAAATAAAGGTGACTGGCTCAAGTTTAAAGAAACAAAATTACTGATAGCCTTTTTGGTATTTGTGGGGCTTCAATTTCCTTTTGTGTTAAGTACAGGCTGGCATCAAGTTTACTTTATATTATTAGTAAAACTTCTTATTTTGTATTTTTTATTGATAACAATAATCAATACTAAAGAAAAACTTGTTATGGTCATTATAGCGAACCTTATTGGCTGTGCTTACATTGGTTTTACGGCATTACAAACACATGCCGGCGGTAGGTTTGAACGTGCTGGCTTACCGAGCATAAATGACTCAAATTTACTCGCGATACACGTTATTCCTATAGTGGTTGCCGGAGCATTTTTATTCCTTAGTGGTGCTGTTAAAAAGAAATACTGGCTACTTATACCATTAGCCTTTGCCGGCAACTTAATTATTATGTCGGGCAGTCGTGGCGCGATAGGAGCATTAGCAGTAACAGGTTTGTTTTTAATCTTGTTTTCTGCAAAAGAATTTAGGGGGAGGTTAATAAAATGGGGGGCTGTTGTAGTAATAGCTTTAACATTTGTTTCAATAGATTTAATTGTTCAAAGAATAGCGTCTATTACAGAAGCTGAAAGTGCTGAGGAAGTGGATATCAGCGCGCAGTCAAGAATGGTTATTATTAATGCCCAAATAGAAATGTTTAATGAGAATATGTTAATAGGTAATGGGCACCGCACAACACTGCTATTAAGCCCTGTGTATATTGATCAAAAGTATTTAACTAACACTGCAGCAGGAGCATTGCGCGGCTCACATAACTTAACAATGACAATGTTGGCTGACCATGGAATTATAGGTGGAACACTGTTTTTTCTCATTATTCTTAGTGTGATAAAAACAGGTTTATCCGTTTCAAGAAACAAAGAGCATGACCGCGACCTAAGGTTAATAATGTTCGGTCTAACCGGGGGAATGATTGGAGTAATGGCCGCTAGTCAATTTGCCAATAGTAAGGTATTAGAAATAACCATTTGGATTATTGCGCTTATAATAGTAGCCCAAAATGTAACAATGAAAAGGCAATTAAGCGGACTTAAAAAGTAAGCAGTTTATTATTTATAAGTACGCTATTTCTTTTAAAAAATCATATAAGAATTATTTATGTCAACAACCTTTAATCGCTTGTTATCAGGTAGTATTTTAAGAACAATTAGTTTAGTTATTACCATAATAATTAGTTTTTTTATGATGCCGTTTATTGTCCATTCTATCGGAGATAAATGGTACGGGCTATGGGTTTTAGTTGGCTCCTTAATGGGCTATTACATGGTAGTAGACTTTGGTTTGCTGTCAGCAACACAAAGATACTTAGCTCGATATTTATATGAAAAAGAAATGTTGAATAAAGTCATTAACACCGCTTTTTGTGTGCTTTGTTTATTAAGTGTAGTAGCAGCGTTTTTTGTTGTTGTTTTTTTATATGTAACCCCTTATTTGGTGAATGATTCAGAAGTAGTTACGACAATGCGTTGGCTCATTATTATTCTAGGTGCAAAAACAGTTTTAACACTACCGTTAATGGTTTTTAATGGCATGCTCAGTGCCAAGCTACGGTTTGATCTTGCCTCATACATTGAAATATCTAAAAACATATTGCGCTCAATCCTCATTGTGGTTTATTTAACCTTTGATTACGGCATAGTATCGCTAGCTCTAATTA
Organism: Colwellia sp. BRX8-9; assembly: GCF_014077245.1. Classification (NCBI taxonomy): domain Bacteria; kingdom Pseudomonadati; phylum Pseudomonadota; class Gammaproteobacteria; order Alteromonadales; family Colwelliaceae; genus Colwellia; species Colwellia sp. BRX8-9. The sequence continues at coordinate 121,556 of NZ_JACGVN010000011.1, read as the reverse complement.
CTTTTATCTGTGAAATGTGTGCTTTTGTCGCCATTAGTCTATTCGCAGTTAACATATACCCAGAAGCCAACTACGGCAAAAAATATTTTGATAAAGTATTCGCTAAAGAGTTATTTAAGTTTGGAAAATTCACATTTGTAATTGAAACGAGCAATTTGTTGAAGAGCAAAGTTGATGATTTTGTTATTGCCAAAATGCTTGGGTTGTCATTTGTAACAACTTATGCGATTGCATTTAGTTTATTTACTTATGCAGGTCAAATGGTCAGTAACCTACTCGGTGGTGTTATGACCGTTTTTTCACAGAACGATAAACAAGGAGTAGACGTTCTAAGGCAGAATTTTTTACTTTTTGCGGAAGTTTGTGTGACCTTAGTAACCTTTATCTCTGTCTTCATGTTCCTAGTTGGCGAAGAGTTTATTCTGCTTTGGATGGGAGAAGACTACCATCAGAGTTTTGATGTTTTAGTCGTATTTATTGCAACTATGCTATTTGGAAGTTCTGCAAGGGCAACTATCCCTCTATTTTATGCAACGGCAACCCACAAAAAAATTGCATATTGGAATATATATGAAGGCGTTTTGAATTTATGTTTAAGTATCTATTTAACGATGAATTTTGGTCTAATAGGTGTTGCACTTGGAACGTTTTTTTCCTCAATAGTATTTAGGCTTTTACAAGTGAGTTATGCATGTTCCATTGTTGAATTAAACCGCTGGAGTTATTGGGAAATGATAATAAAGCATTGGTTATATGGCATAAGTATGCTTTATATTTTATATGAAATTTCGAGCTTATTTGAAATTAACAGTTATGTAAATATTCTAATAACTTGTATCTTGGGTACGTTAATTTATGTGTTTATTTTAACCCGATACATGTTGTCACTTGAGCTTAAAAAGGTATTGTCAAAAAATTTAGCCGGCAAAATACCTAGCAAACTCCTATTTTTCTTTTTTAACTACACAACCGTGAGTGAATCATGAAATTCTCAATAATAGTCCCTGTTTATAATGGGGAGAAAGTTATTATTCGTGCATTAACCAGTGCATTAGAGCAAACATTTCAAGATCATGAGGTGATTGTTGTAAATGACGGTTCAACGGATAATACCCAACAAGTTGTAGAGTCTTATATAAATAACCAGAATCATAAAATATCAATTAAACTAATTAACACTGAAAATAATGGTAGGAGTTCAGCGCGTAATTTAGGTGTTACAAAAAGCAATAGTGACTTTGTTTGTTTTTTAGATGCTGATGATGAATTCCATAAAGAGCATTTGTTTGAATTTAGCAAGGCCATTGAAAGGTACAATCATATTAATTGTTTTTTTGGTGACAGCGTAATTGTAAGAGATGATAGTTCGTGGGCTAGTTATGATAATTACCTACCTCGTTTTCTTGATAGAGGCGAGTTTTGGACTGAAAATGATGGTTGTATTCAGTTTGGTCAATCTTTTTCTGAGTTTCTAATTGAAGGTAGTTTAATACCTATGTGTTCAGCAGCAATACGAAGAGCTACCTTTATAGAAGCAGGTGGCTTTAATGAAAGGTTTAGCGTCTCAGAAGATTTTGAACTTTGGTTTCGCTTGGCGCTTAATCATAATTATATTGCGGTTAATAAAGTTTTGTCTACAGTTTATCACCATAGTGATAATACTAGCCACCCGCAAAATAAATACCTGACTTTGCAAAAGCAAATTGATGTAACAGATTACATTCTGCATAAATATGAAGACTTAAATAGCAATCATATAATTTTGTTGGTGAAAAAAAGAAACACATTAATAACTGAGTTACTTTATCATTCTAGTAATATCACCCCTTTTCAAGTTTTAATTTCTTATAAAAAGAACAGAGGATATAAAGCTAAAGTTACATCTTTAGCTTGCTCACTTTTAATTAAAAGTATTTTAAAGTATTTTATTAAATACACAAAATAAAATACTTATTCACAAATGTAATCATCATGTTATTAGGTGGCTTAATATTTTATTTATAACTGTTAACGTTGTGGAGAAAATAAACAGATGACATGATGTTTAATTTAGAATAACAAAGGTAGTAAGATGTATTCATTAAAAATTTTTAACGTTATAAATCACATGGCCATTTAAGATGAAACTTTCAATTATAGTCCCATTATATAATACAGAAAATTACATTGAAGAGTGCATCCTTTCTATTATTGACAATGGGATTGAACATTATGAAATCATTGTTATTGATGATGGCTCTACAGATGATGGACCTAAAATTGTTAACGCTATAGCAAGAAAATTTCCTAATATAATAAAGTTCATCAAAAATAATAGAAAAAAAGGGGTTTCCGGTGCAAGAAATACCGGACTAGGTATCGCTAAAGGTGAATATATAGCCTTTTTAGATTCTGACGATGTAGTGTTAAATAATAGTCTAGCTATAAGGGTGGAGTACTTAGAAAGAAATTCAGAAATAAATATAGTAACAGGTGATTTTATTCAATTCACTGAAATAGCAAACCTTGTTGATGCCCGAGGTTATTGCAAGAAAACCTTTGAAAAAATAGGCACTCCTAACTTCGAATGTGAATATATATTTGATGACCCCATCGGTTATTTTATTGACAAATTTTGTGTTATTTGGATGGGTGCAGTTATGATCAGGAAATCCCATTTTAACAACGTAGGTTTTTTTGATGAAACTTTAACACATGGTGAAGATGAAGAGCTTTGGTATAAACTGTGTATAGGCTCCCATTTAGCGTTTGTTGATAAATGCATGGCTGGATATAGGCTAAGACCAAATAGTGCGACTTCAAACTTAGGGAAAAAGTACCAAGGTGCTTGTAATTTAAGGATGTTGCAATTAAATGCCCCTTATTTTGATAAACGCTACAAAGCTAGATTGAAAGATAAATTAGTTATAGAGTTTATGGGGTATGCGTATTACCTCCGTGAAGAAGGTGATTTTTATGGATTATTTAGTTATACATTGAGAGTTTTGAGATTTTTACCGAACTCAAAAGCTTGCTGGAAACAGCTTTTTTCATCATTATTGAAGTTTAATTAATAATAGTTTTTTTGTTACTCACAGCTTTATGTGAGTGCTTGTGAATAACATAATAAAGAGAAATATATTTTGAAATTACACTATCATAAATCTCCCTTAAATAATTTCGGAGATGTTTTAAACCCATGGTTCTGGAATAAAGTATTTGGAGATGAGTGGCAATCAAAAGGTAATATAAATGAAATTGCTGTCGGTATTGGGACTTTAATTAATGAAAGTTTAGACAGTGATAATCGGTACCATATTTTAGGGAGTGGGGTCGGGTATGGAACAACAATTCCCAAAAATAGAAATAAATGGAGTATTCATTGTGTTCGAGGACCATTAAGTGCCAAAGCCTTAGGAGTAGAAAAAAGTTTAGCTATATCTGATCCTGCAATACTTATAAGCGATTTTGTAAAATTTGAGTCGAACGTTAAAAAGTATAACTATTCATTTATGCCTCATGTTGATATAGATTCTTACCGATATCAGCTTGTTTGTGAAGAAATAGGAATAAATTATATTTCTCCTAAATGGTCGATGACAAGAGTATTAGATAATATACATCAATCAGAAAAACTTCTATGCTCCGCTATGCATGGTGCGATACTCGCTGATACTTTAAGGGTTCCTTGGCTGCCCGTCATTACTGCTGAAGATATTCTTCCATTTAAATGGGAAGATTGGTGTTTATCGATGGAACTAGATTATAAACCATTTAGATTAACTCCATTGTGGGAGCATGCTGAAGTCACAATGAGCTCCAAACTTAAAACCTCTCTCAAAAATATGATTGCAAAAAATCAACTAAATAAATTAAAAAACAGTAAATATTTTGTGCTTTCTGATTCTCTAATTATTAATAGTAAAAAAGAGAGATTGAAAGAGGTCTTTCATGAATTTCAAAGTAAAGAATTAAAATACCCATAGATAATAATTAGTTTAAGTTTGTATAAACTTGTAATGACATAATAAGGATCGTTTTAAAATGAAACAAAAACTTACATTTATTATTCCCATCCGACACCATGAAAGTGCACCTAACTGGCAGAACACAATACGTAATTTAGAAGCTACGATAGCTTCAATTAATGCGCAAACTGAAAACTCTTGGCGCTGTATCATCGTTGCTAATGTGGGTTCTGAATTACCCAAATTACCAGCGAAATTTGAAGTTTGTCGAGTTGATTTACCGCCAAATAAACACCATTTACAAGGAGATGCATGCAAAGAAGATTTCTGGGAAGCCGTAAGGTTAGATAAAGGTAGCCGTATTCTATTAGGTCTTTTATACGCACAAACATTGGACTACTTTATGGTTGTTGATGATGATGATTTTATTCATCGAGATTTAGTTAAATTTGTAAGTTGTAATTCAAAGGAAAACGGTTGGTACTTTTACGATGGTTATGTTTGGGGAGATGGAGGAAAATTTCTACTAAAACATTCAAAGTTTTATTTGTACTGTGGTACATCCCACATAATTAAAGCCAAATTAATTAAGCTCCCAAGTAGTTTAGAAAATGCAGATATGAATTATATTAAAGATATGTTTGGTAGTCATATAAAAATAAAGAAAGCCTTAGATGAAAATGGGACACCATTGTTAAAGTTACCTTTTAATGGGGCTATTTATAGAATAGGTCACAGTGACGCCCATAGTAAGTCTAGCGGTTTGTTTGAACATTTTTTTTATAAAAAAGCGTTACTGAAACAGCCTAAAGAATTGCTCAGACGTTTTTTGTCTTTACGGTTGATAAACAATAATATAAGGAGCAAATTTTTTGGTCACTAAGTCACTTGACTTATTTTATATGGTTTTACAATTTTTAATAAAAAGGTTTCTTTAAATAATGTGCGGTATTTTAGGAAAAATTAATTTTATAGGGACAATCGACAAATGTCGTTTCAAAGCTATGCGCGATACTATGCCTTATCGTGGTCCAGACAGTAATGGCTTTTGGTTTGACGATGCTGAAAAAATAGCTTTGGCACATTTACGTTTAAGTATTCTTGACCCTACCCCAGCAGGACATCAGCCTCGGGTTGAAACGGCGCATAATTGTGTTATTTCTTATAACGGCGAAGTTTATAATTATCTTGAAATACGTGCTGAATTAGAAACTAAAGGTTATACCTTTGAAACAGGCGCCGATACTGAAGTGGTACTGAAAGCTTATATTGAATATGGTCATGATTGCTTAAAACATTTTAACGGTATGTTTGCCATTGCTATTTGGGATGGCGATAAAAAAGAATTATTTCTAGCGCGAGATCGTCTTGGTATAAAACCACTCTATTATTTACATAACGAAGATGAATTTACTTTCGCCTCTGAAACTAAAGCTATCTTAAAAGGGCTGGGTAAAAAACCAGCACTTAATGTACAGTTAATAGATAGTTATATGAGCTTCGGATATATTCCTGGTGAGAACACTTTGCATCAAGGTATTAAACGCTTGATGCCCGGTCATTATGCTGTTCTTAAAAGCGGTGAGGTAAATGGTGAAGAGCCTAATAAGCAAGAATTAACCATTGCCCAATATTGGGATCTTAAATTCAACAACAGCAATAGTCAGGATAAAGGCTTTGATTATTATGTTGATGGTAGTAAAAAATTATTAGAAAGCGCTATTGATTTACGTTTACGCAGCGATGTACCTCTTGGTATATTTTTAAGTGGTGGTATTGATTCTAGTGCAGTAGTTGGTTTGCTTGCAGATAAAGTTAAAGAACCTCTTAAAACATTTTCAATTGGTTATGATTTTGGTAAAGGCTTTGATGAAACACCCTATGCACAAATTATTGCTGATAAATTTAAAACAGATCATCATGAAATAAAAATAACACCTGCGCAGTTCAAAGAATTTATTCCTGAGTATATTGCGTTAATGGATGAGCCTGTTACCGAAGCTGCTGCTATTTCATTGTTTTTTGTCGCTAAATTAGCCAAAGAAAAAGTAACAGTAGCTTTGTCTGGTGAAGGTTCAGACGAAATTTTTGGTGGTTACGATTTATATCAGTATATGAATGTATTAGACAAATATCGCGCGGTAGTTGGTCAAACAGGTAGTAACTTCTTTGCAGGGATTGCCAATAAAGTGTTCGGTAAAAGCCATAAGGTTTCGAAGTATCTAACCATGGCAACACTACCCATAGAAAAACGCTATAAAGGCATGTCTACTTACCCTGACCATGAAAAAGAAGCGCTGTATAAACCAGAGTTTAAAGCAGAGATAGAAACAGAAAATCAAGTGTCTAGTCGCAACTATACTAAAAGCCTTTTTGACAAAGTCAAAGGTGAAGATACTTTAAGTAAAATGCTTTATTTTGATACAAAAACTTGGTTGGTAGATGACTTGTTAATTAAAGCTGACCGTATGAGTATGGCGGCTTCGCTTGAATTACGCGTGCCCTTTTTAGATTATCGTTTAGTTGAATTCGCAGCAACAATCCCAAGTAAGCATAAAATTAAAAAAGGTGAAGGCAAATATCCGTTAAAGAAAATGATGGAAGGTATTTTACCCAACGACATTATTTACCGTAAGAAAATGGGTTTTCCTACCCCACTTAAATTAATGTTTCAAAATGAGTTAAGAAGTTACGCTGAAAATTTATTGCTGTCTGAAGAAACCAAGTTACATCAGTTCTTTAAAAAAGCGCGTATAGAACAACTTATTGAAGAGCATAATAATGACAAGTTTGATCATCATAAAACGTTATGGCAGTTAGTTGTACTTGAAGAATGGTTACGGAAGAATACGGACTAATGAGTGCTAAGGCAAAGAAAAAAATAATAGCGATTAGCTATTTATTTCCAAATTGTAATCAACCTAATCATGGCATATTTGTTTTGAATCGTTTAAAAGCGATGAGCAAATATGCTGATATTACGGTTATCAACCCTATCGCAGATTCTCCGCTGCATAAACAAATAAGTAAATTTTCACACCTGCAAAGTATTCCTGAATTAGAAATTATAGAAGGTATTGATGTATATCATCCTCGCTACTTTTCTATTCCAGGTCATTTGAAATCAATAGAAGTGTTAACTTATCGACGAGCAGTTCAAAGAGTACTTGATGAAATTGGTTATGACTTTGATCTAATTGATTTACATTGGACTTTTCCTGACTTACCTTGTGGATATTGGCTTTCTAAAAAAATTAATAAACCTTTTCATCTAACACTTCGTGGTATGGAAGCATTTCACTTACAAGACTCTGGTTTAAGAAAGCATATTGTTGCTCATTACCTTAAAAAGACAAGTAAAGTAATATCTCTTAGTGAGGAGATGGCACGTAAAGCCGATGAATTGTCAAATACAGCAGAACGAACGGTAGTTATTAGAAATGGTGTTGATACTGATAAGTTTTATTACTTAGATCAAAACGAATGCCGAGAAAAGCTCTCCTTGAAAAAGAACGATAAAATTATATTAGGTGTTGGTGCGCTTATTCATCGTAAAGGTTTTGATTTGGTGATTAAAGGGCTAGAGCAAGTAATAACAACAAAGGGTTTAGAAAACACTAAGTTCTATATTCTAGGCGCTCAAGGTCCTGAAGGTGATTATAGAAAAGAGCTTAACCAATTTATTGAACAACACAACTTACAAGACCATGTTGTTTTTGTTGGTGCAGTTGCTAATAGTGAATTGATTACTTGGTACAATGCCGCCGATGTGTTTTGTTTATCAAGTAGAGGTGAGGGTAGCCCTAATGTGCTTACTGAAGCATTAGCTTGTGGTACGCCGGCAGTAGCGACTAATGTTGGTAGCGTACCTGAAATAATGGCAAGTGAAGCCAATTTAGGCTTTTGTGTTGCCAATGAAAATAAGGGTGAGATTACTGATAAGCTCGTTAAGTTACTACAAACAAATCACAATAGAAAACAACAAGCCATTAACTTTCATAAATACACTTGGGATTGGTGTGCGAATGAAGTTTTACACTGCTTATAACAATTCTGTTATTTATTATAACTTTAATGAACCTATTATACTTTTGAGGACTAAATATTAAAAATATTAGATTGATCTTTTTAATGCTTTTGTTTGCAATACAAAGTTGTAGTGAAGCTGGTAATGAAATTAATGCTGAAATTTTGTTTGCAGGTAACTTAATTGATGCAGATTCAAGACCTAATCAGATAGCGGAAGATATAAATAAAAATGATGTAAAAGTTGGACTTACGGTATATGCAGATACAACAAGAGCTGTTACTTATCGAATGTTAGACTCTGCTGGCGGCCGCTTTAAAATTGAAGAGTCTACAGGTGTTGTTTTTTTAGCCGATTACCTTCTTTTAAATGCCAAGATATTTCCTAAACATTCTATTACTGTTCAAGCCACTTTTAGCGATGGTTCATCGCAAAGTGAAACTTTTATTATATCTGTAGTTCCTATAAATAGAGCGTCCTTTGAATTATCAACTCGCAATAATCTAATAGAAGTATTGAGTATAGTTAAGTCAGCGAAAAGTGAAGGCATTGGTATTTATACCCCGCACCAATATGAGAACAATATTCCACTCGTTAGTAAATATCGTTCACTACTTAATTGGAATCAGGGTAATAAAAAAATATTTGATGGTTGGACTTGGAAAGATAATATTGCCTATGGTAACCCTGGGTGGTTACTTGATGAAGAAGGCCCATTGGGTGGTGGAGAAAAATATAGTTGGGGTTGGGGTGTAAGGTCTTTTAATAAAGGAGATTACGGTAAAAAAAATACAGCTATTGTTGATATGAACGATAGAGCCCCGTCAAGTAGTAGAGGAGGTAGCCTAAAAGTAATGGAAACGGATGACAGTACTGATCACCGGAGTACTTGGTGGATTTGGTACGATGGGAAACCACTGTCAGAGCGTGGCGTTACTAGTGCTATAACAGACAGAATGAGCTTTTATCTGAAAACCGAAGGAATGGACTATATAAAAGGTGATGGAGGTTTAGATAGCGCCAGTACAAATTTTCATATAGGTACGTATTTATGTTGGAAAACAGGAACATCATCGTATGGAACGGGTGATGGGTGTCCATATGAAGGTCCAGGAAACCAGCATTATTATCATTATCTTGGAATTAGCTCTGGTGCTTGGATTCATGTTTTATTAGATCAATACCCTCAACATATAAGAGGAAAAACTAGAAAGCTAAATAATAATCCAACTCTGGACAAATATAATAAAAATTATTTTGAACAATTAAGCCGTTTCTACTTTGAAATAATAAATCAACAAAATCAAATGACAAATTTCAAAATAGATGAGCTTCTTTTTTATAGCACGCAAGAGAGTGTAGAATCAAATCAAAATGAAGAATCTATTTCTTCTTTGTGGGTAGGTTACTGGCAAGAAAAAGATATGTGGGAAATAGGTTTTCATGATAAATCACACAGTGTCTATAACAATGAAAATAATTCTACTTTTGAAGTTCGTTGGTCTACAGCGCCAATAACCAACGATAATTTTTATCATGCAAAACTAATAGAACCATTGTACTATGGCGGCCTAACTGTTGCAGGTGCAGGAGGCGAAAATCTTATTCGGCGTGCCAATGGTTGGCGATCTAACATTTGGACTCGTTTTGAATTACCAGATGAAGTTGAAAATAATTACGTAAAGGTTTTTTTTGCCGTTAAAGATGTATCTAAATTAGGTAAACATAAAGGTACTAAATGGCCATATAATTATAGCGATGGGCATGACTCACCAACATCAAATGTTAAGATAATTGATTACTTTCTCAAGCCATCCAAGCAATAATTTGATTGTTATATAAGGGATAAATAATGACTATTCGTCAAAAGCTAAATGGAATTGAAGTTGCTAGAGGTGTAGCTGCCTTGTTAGTTGTTTTTTATCATATATCTAGATTGTTTGAACAAAATTCCGGCTACTTTCCTCTAGGTCGATTTACTGAAATAGGCCATAGCGGTGTTGATTTCTTCTTTGTTTTAAGTGGCTTTATTATTTATTTTATTCATAGGAAGGATATAGGTCATAAAAGCCAATTGAAGCCTTATATATTGAAAAGATTGGTGAGAATATTCCCTCTATTTTGGATTGTGTTTTTTTTACATTTAACACTTATTCCTTTTGTATCTAGTACTGATTTTCCTACTATTACTAGTGGGCTTTTGCAGTTACTTCTTTTTCCTATAGATAAAAAAGAGCTTGTGATTGGTGTGTCGTGGACTTTACAGTATGAGATGATGTTTTATATATTATTTGCTTTATTGATTTTAAATAGAATGATTGGCAGGGCTGTATTTGCTTTCTGGTTTTTAATTTTAGCAATACAATTTACTGGTTTACAAAACTTTAATATTCCTTTGTTTACTTCTGCATTCTGTTTTCAATTTATGGCAGGTATGGTTGCCGCTCGTATAGTTTCAACAGTTTCAATTCAGCATCTTAAATATTTTTTTTATATAGGTACTGGCTTGTTACTCATGACTTGGTGGGCTGAATTAGCCAACCTTTTAAATGGATATGGCAAAAATTCTCGACTTTTTTATGGGATTGCTTTCGCTTTGGTTGTAATAGGAATAGTTACTATAGAAAATGGTAAAAATATAGAGTACCCCAAAGTTTGGTTAATCTTAGGAAAATCATCATATTCAATTTATCTTACACACCTATTTTTTGGGGGTATTTACTATAAAATAATGGATTTAATGGGGGTGTTAATTATTTTCCCGTCCTTTATTAGTTTATTAATTGTTATATTATTTACTGTTGTTTCAGGTGTTCTATTTTCTAATATAATTGAATTCCCCGTGACCAAATATTTAAGATCAAAATTGATAGTAAATAAGCATGAAATCGCTGTTTAAAATAATAATACTGCTAGCATTAGCCGAATTATCCTTTGGGTATATTCATTTTCAAAAATCATGGGAAAAAGGGAGCGCTTTTTTCTGGGCAGTAAATAGGGGATACAGTAAATATTTTGCTGTAGAAAAGGGGCAGAGTTTGGTTTCATCTAGGAGTGGGTTTAAAACATCACTCGTTAATCTCAAAAAAACTTTGGATGCCTCTAACATTAAGTTTTCAGTGCTTTACATTCCAGTTCTAAGCTCTAATTTAAACCCAGATAAAAAGAAGTTTTTCCATAGTACTGCTGAAGAGAATCAAATATGCTTTATAGATGCCTCAGATACGCTCAATAAACATCCCTCTCATTGGATTTACAATTTACCAAGTGATTCACACTTATCTAGATTAGGCCATATTTTAGTGTATGAAGCGACGAAAAATTCTTTGGAACGGTGCGGGTATTCGAGCACCGCAATGGAAAAAACTCTTGTAGCAAGTATTGAAGGGCCACACCCCAAAAATGTAGATACAGTTGACCAGTATAATAGTATCGCTTATAGATTACGCACTAATGCGCAAGGGTTTAGAATGACAGACGAGGTTAGAGAAAATCAACCAACTGTTCTCATTTTGGGGGATTCATTTACCTTTGGTACCGGGGTTAATACAGTTGATACTTTTAGTAATCTTTTAAGTAAAGATATTAAAGAGTTAAATATATTAAATACCGGGATTCCAGGTACAAGTATTATAGAGCAGTCTCACTATCTTTATGGTGTGGAAAATCTATCAGCAATAGATGGCGTGATTCTTCAAGTACTTGATAACGATATTTTGTAATTGATCAATAAATTATGAGCCTTCTTTAAATCGTTTTATTTACGACAATCGACTAAATATAGTGTTGGACTAAAATGTCCTGTAAAGCTTTAGCTTTTTCTTCTCGGCTAAAATTTACAAGGACTCTTTGTACCACTCTATTTTCTTTTTGTGTTAATGTTAGTAATGAACTTTGCATTTCTTCAGCTGTAATCCCCACATGAACATTTTGAAAATTGGTTGCTAGCTTAAATGTTTCCCCATCAGGATCTGCCTTAACTAAAAGTGGTTTATTAGTTCTTAAATATTCATATACTTTGCCAGGTATTTGCTTATTAAAGCGCTTGTCTTGAATGAGTAAAAGAGCGTCTGCATTCATCATGTTATTTAACGCATTCAAAAATGGAACAGGCTGAATAAATTTAACCATATTATGTAAATTGAGCTGGGTTACCCTGTCTTTAAATTCGTTGCCTTCGCCAGCTCCTTGAAAAATAATTTCAAAATTACTAGCATCGATAAAACCTTGTTTTTTTAATGCTGCGATAGCTTCAAAAACGGGGATTGGGTCCCGACCATTTGGGTATAAAACACCACTATAATAGAGGGAGAATTTTTCGTTTGAAAAGGGGGTGGAGTTATCTTTTAGTAGTTTCAGTTTTTCAAAATTCGCTTCATCATAACCATTTTCAATAACGGTGTTTTTTCCTGCCACAAGTTCTGTATATGTATCTTCATATAAATCTCTAACGGCGCTTGTTGCAAAGGTTAAATGTTGAGCGTTTGTTAGCGTATTTCGATCAATTTTTTTGTGAAAACGGTCTAACCATTTACCTGCGGTACCATTCATATAGTGAAAAGGGTCACGATAATCTGCTACCCATGGCGTTTTAAATTTCTGCGACAATTTGTTAGCTATATAATGCGTACTGGGAATAGGTGAAGAAGACCAAATAACATCAGGTTTGTGTTCTGCTATTATCTTTTTACCTTTTGAAATCGCCGATGGTATCCAAGTTAAGCCCCATCTGTCGGGTGTTGCCATTAACTCAAGATACTTTCCTTTAAACGATAATTGTCGCTGCACGTCTAAAGCAGTAGTTCTAAAAATCAAGTCGTCAGTATTGTCTTGGTATGTATTGTCTTTGTTAACATAAGCATGGGGTTTAGCTGTTAATACAATGACTTTCCATCCCCATTGTTTTAAATAGCGATAAAAACTTTCTATTCTAGGTACTGAAGCTCCGTTACTTGGCGGAAACTCGAATGCTACCATAAGTAATGTTTTAGACATGTTCACCTGCTATTTTTGCGATGGATAAAGCGAATAAGGGTAATTGTTTTCTATAAGGCATGAAACGAGGCACAGTATAGATATTTGTAGACGTAAATGCACCACCGTCGTTGGTAGAGAATGCCGCTTTAAAGCCCATTTTTTTAGCAATGTCGCAGTGTTCAAAGGTGAAGTCTCTTTTAAACAAACCATTTGGAAATGCAACGAATTCTATTTTTTCGCTAATTATAGCTTCTAAGCTGTTTTTGTTAGTTAATAATTCTTGCTGGCAATCATCAATCTTTTCGGTTGTTAAAATAGTATGATTGTGTGTATGAGCACCTATTGTGAATCCGTCTTGATGAAGCTTTTTAATTTGGTCTGTTGTCATCATGGTGCGTTTGAATTGTACGTGACCTAATTCACTCGCTAACTTGTTTAATTGTTGCGTTCTTTTTTCATGACTCAAAAACTTTAATTTACTAAGTAGCAGTTGAAATGCTGCTATTTTTTCTATTTTATTATTAATGACTACTGATTCATCAATTACATTGGCTGAAATTTCGCTAATCGCCGTACTAACTAATAACTGCTCAACTTTGTCGTTCCATAAGTAACCTTCCTCAACACCGCTGGTTGAAATAAAGAAGGTAGCAGGGCAATTATGCTTTTTTAATATTGGTGCAGCTACGGTAAAGTTGTCTTGATAACCATCGTCAAAGCTAATAACTAATGCTTTAGGTGGCAAACGTTTAGCTTTTTGCAATTTCATAGCTTCTGATAACGCTAAAATATTAAAATGTTTCTTTAAAAATTTTATTTTTTTCTCGAATTCTAAAGCTGTTATATCATCTGGATGATACTCATTCTTATGTTCGAACACATGATGAAAATAAATAATTGCTAACGGATTTTCTTTAAATTTAATTCGAGATCGCCAGTATATTATTGATAAAAGTAAATCTAACATATTTTGTTTAACGTCCTTTTTAAATGATTGGCCATTTTAGATATTAAGTGGTTCCCAGTTTAATCTATCAAGTAATATTTTCAATTGCTGTTTTCGGCGTTTGTTCAATTAAGTATTAGCTGATTGGTTTATATAAGAATGACGACTTTTATCTTTTCATTAAATAACTTTAGTGCTTTTTATACTTTCAATTTGTGACAAATAATTTTAGCCAAAGTAAATCTTATTTAACTGATAAGGATCATTGAATTGTCAGTTAGTTTCGCCTGATTAATAACCACTATTGATTTGAAAGAAAGCATGTTCTAGCTTAATTATGCCTGTTATTTTTTAGCGTTCTGTTTAGTCTTGTTTATACTAGTATATTGCTAGCCAAAATAATTAGCCAAAGTAATAGACGTAAATAACTTTAAATATTATAAAAACGAATGGATGTAGCTTTTATGTTAAATGCTTTTCTTACTTATTTTTTTATTCCAATTTTTGAAAAATGTTCAAGAACAGAATTTTGGTCACTTTATCGAAAAATGTTAAAGGAGTTTTCTAATACAACCAGCCATTTGCATATAGAAGCGTTTAAGTTAAATAAAATTCTACACAACGCTAGTGAAAATACAGAGTTGTGGCCGAGTTTAATTAATAAGAAAGACAATCAAACTGTTTTTCAGTTACTCAAAACTATTCCGATTTCGCAAAAAAGTACTTATGCACAAGGTTTTCCTGATCAAGTTACGGTGAGAAAACATACGGGCGACTGGCAATATTTGTCTTCTGCGGGAACTACTGGAAGAATGACCGTTGTGGTCGATTTTGAGAAGCGAGATTATTTAAGGGCGGCAGAACATTTAAACCTAAAGTTAGCAACAGGCTGTGCATTAGGTTATAAATCTGTCGATATACCACCCAGTGCTTGTAACCTTGTCTGTGGTTTTACTGACCAAGGCCCTGAACCACTTGTTCAGTTTTTTAGTTGGGCGCTAAAAAAAAATCGGTTGTTCGCAAAGGCAACGTTGTCAGATTTTAGAGGACGCTTTGAACGACAAATAATGCTTAAGCGTGAAGTGCTTATGCCGATAAATTCAGTGCCATGGAAAAAAATGTGCGAACAACTGGATATATATTTAGATGATATTATAGAAAATAAAATTCATATTATTCGAGCATTACCACATTTTCTTTTATGGTTAGCGAAAAGAGCAGAGCAACGTGAATTAACTTTCCCTTATGTTAAAACGCTTTTACCTTATGGTGGCTTAGCGGGAAAAGAATTGGTTAAAACCATTACACATGCCTTTCAAGCGAAATATACTAATGTTTACGGTACAGGAGAAGTTGGTTCAATCGGTTGCGCAACCTCAGACCCTCATGTTGTCGATGTTTATTCTGAAATGGTCTGCTTAGAAGTTGTTGATGAATGTGGGGTATGTGTTCCATTAAATACACCCGGAAGAGTTGTAGTTACCGACCTTAATAACTTTGCAATGCCTATAATTCGCTACGAAATTGGCGATTTGGCTGAAGTGATACAATACGATGAACAGAGTGGCTTACCGAAAAAAATAAAAATACTTGGTAGAATACAAGAATGTATTGATTTACCTTCCGGCAAATTTGTCACACCTGTGGAAATTCAAGATGTTTTTTTTCAATTTTCTAATGTTATTAATTTCAAGTTAGAGCAAGTAACCTCCAAAATATTTAAAGTATCTGTTGTGTGTTTAAATGACATTGACACAGATAAACTATCCGAAAATCTTCAGTTTCTACTTAATTTACCTAAACCTACTTCTATAAAAATTAATGAATTTATTATGCCAGAGCAAAGCGGTAAGTTTTTATCTGTTAAAACCATGAAGAAGGGTTATATAGGATGATTTTAGCAAACATTAAAGAAATAAGAGCTCAGTTTCCTATTTTACAACGAGCAACACCCACCGGAAAACCATTGATTTATTTAGATAGTGCCGCCACATCACTAAAGCCACAGTGTGTTATTAATGCGGTTACCGACGTGCTAACGAATCGAACGGCAAATATTCATCGTTCAGTACATTTCTTAGGTGATGAAGCTACAGAGTTGTATGAAAACACCCGTGATATAACGGCTGCCTTTATTGGCGCTGAGCCAAATGAAATTGTATTTTTAAGAAATACAACTGAAGCATTAAACTTAGTCGCGAAAGCTTTTGCTGGTAAAGGACGGATAATTTCAAGTATTGGTGAGCATCACTCAAATTATTTACCTTGGCAGTCACACGATATTCATCGTTTAGGTCTCGATGTTAATGGTGATATCGATTGGCTTGAATTAGAACAAGAATTATCAAAGGGCGATGTCGCCTTAGTAAGCCTTACTCATGCATCAAACGTAACTGGCTTTATGCTTGACCTGAAAAAACTCGTTAATATGTCTCATGCTGCTGGTGCAAAAGTGATGATTGATGGCGCACAGTCTCTACCTCATATTAAAATAGATGTAACGGAAATAAATTGCGATTTTTTGGCGTTTAGTGGGCATAAATTAGGAGCACCTTCAGGTGTTGGAGTGTTATTTGGTAAGGCAGAGTTACTAGAAGAAATGGGTTATTGGTTACATGGCGGCTCTACCGTAGAGAGTGTTACGGAACATAGTGTTGAAGCTAAAAGTGCGCCATGGAAATTTGAAGCGGGCACTCCGGCCATAGAAAGTGTTGTTGGCTTGCAAGCCGCGTTGTCATTTTTATTAGAGATAGGTATGGACAACATTGAATCGCACTTTCAGTCGTTATCCAAATTTACAAATGTTTGCTTGAACGAGAATCTACCAATGGTTAATGTTATTGGGGGGCAAAATAAGCAGCAAGGGCCATTTAGTTTAACAATACCGGGTGTTTCTCCTCATATTATTGCACGTGGCTTAAGTGACCGATATGGTATTTGTTTACGTTCAGGTTTTCATTGTGCTCAACCACTACATAGCTTTTATAATGTACCTGCTTCTATACGCTTATCATTTTGGTTATATAATACTGAAAATGAGATTGAACAAGCGATAAAAGGTATTGCTAACTTAATTAATTTAGTTAGATAAAAGAATAAATACAGCCTAATATATAGTTCTAGTTATTCATGCCTAGTAAATAATTGAATCAATGTTATTTACTAGGAACTAAAGCTCTATTTATAAAATACTGAAGTGTACGAATGAAAAAAATTGTGTTTTTATTGTTTTTTACCATCGCTTATTATTCTAATGCAGAGCAGGTTTTTGTTGATGGGAAAGAGTTTCAGTCGTTACAGGAAGCAAAAACAGCGATTAAAGATGGCAGTGTGGTCTATTTGAAGGCAGGTATTTATACACAAGGGCTTAATATTAAAGCCAGTAATATAGAAATTATTGGTGAAAAAAATGTTATTTTTGACGATGCCGCAGTAGACGGTAAAGCTGCTTTAGTGCTTTCTGGGGATAATGTGCTGGTTGAAAGTATAGAGTGTCGTAATATTTATGTGAAAGATTTAAATGGCGCTTGTATTCGTTTTGAAGGAGAAAATTTAACGATTCGTAATTTATACGCTCATGATAGCCAGTCAGGGGTGATGACGAGTTATAATGATGGTTTTTTAAAAATAGAATATTCAACCTTTGAGCGCCTCGGTGGAAAAGCTACAGGTAGAGGTTATGCGCATGCTATTTATGCGAATGTGGGTGTGTTTAGTTTTTTTGAAAGTAAAATCCTCACTATGGGGAAAGAAGGGAGCGGTTTAAAATCGCGTTCACGTAAAACTATTGTAACCAACAGCTTGCTTGCAACCCTAGACGGTAAAGACAGCCGTTTAATCGATGTAGCCAATTACGGTGAGTTAATAATTAAAAACAGTATTTTACAACAGGGAAATAATAGCTCTAATAGTCAACTTATTGCATATGGTTTAGAAAAACGTCCTATAAATTATTCGATTAATAGAATTGAAATTACTGACAACTTATTTTTATTAGATCGCGAGAAAGCGAACGTAATTATTGCTCATAAAAATGCTGGTGAAGTTCTGATTGAAAATAACACCATGATAGGTGATTATTTGTATCCCAATGAATTTAGTAAAAGAAACCCTTGGTATATTAGTAGAGAAAAGGCAAAATTACTCCCATACCCGTATTTACCGAATATTTCAGATTTACGCCAACTTATTAATAGCATTAGTATTGTGGGTGAACGAAACTAACACGGAAGAAAACTTTGATTATTATGCCTGAAACTAACAGCTTGAATATTACTATTCGCCTTCTTGATGCAGAGAATACTCAACTTTGGGACGATTATGTTAGCAAGCATAATAACGCTTCTATTTATCATTTGTCTGCTTGGAAAGGCTTAATAGAAAAAACGTTTAATCATAAGTGCTATTACTTTTATGCCGTTAACGAGCATAATGAAATTTGTGGCGTATTACCCAGCGTAAACTTAAAAAGTAAATTATTTGGACATTACATCGTATCAATGCCTTTCTTTAATTATGGCGGTGTACTGGCTGATAATCAAGAAATTACCGATAGCTTAAATGCACGTTTGCAACAACAAGGCAGTGAAAGCAGCGTTAGCCATATTCAGTATCGGGAACAAACAGAACGAAAAAATAGTGCTATAGCCGTATCCACCGATAAAGTTAATATGGTACTTACTTTACCTGAATCTGCTGATGCATTAGGGAAATTAATTGGTTCTAAACGACGCTCTCAAATTAAACGCCCCATTCGTGAAGGTGTTGAACATAAAATTGGCGGTATCGAGCTATTAGATGATTTTTATTCTGTTTTTTGTCAAAACATGAGAGATCTTGGAACACCTGTTTACAGTAAATCATTTTTTAAAAATATTTTTGCAACTTTTAGTGATAATGCTTCTTTAGTTGTTGTTTATTGGCAAGGAAAACCCGTATCTACTGGATTTTTAATCCGCTATAAAGACCGCATGGAAATACCTTGGGCAAGTACACTTTCTTATGCGAACCGAATTTCAGTTAATATGTATATTTATTGGCAAATATTGTCTCACGCTATTGAAAGTGGCTGTACTGAATTTGATTTTGGTCGCTCAACAATTGATGCAGGAACTTACAAGTTTAAAAAACAGTGGGGCGCCGAACCACAGCAATGCTATTGGTATCATTGGGTGCCTGAAGGTGGTGAATTACCTAATTTATCTCCTAGTAATGCCAAGTTTGATTTGGCGATTAAAATGTGGAAAAAATTACCTTTGTCAGTTGCTAATACTTTAGGTCCATTTTTGGTTAAAAATTTACCTTAAAAATATTTTCGTGATTGAGTTTTTTTTTATTAAGTATGAAGGAATAATTAGATGTAGGAATGCAGCTGGCATCTAATTATTTACTATGAGAATAGTTTTTTTAGCTTGTTTTTTAATTGTATTAGTGAATTTTCAACTTTAAATTTTATTAAGTCTTTTTGTACTACAATATAGCTGTGATTATCTTGGTGACTTGATAATGACTTTTTATATCTTGCTTCCCCAGCCAAAAAATCATACTTATAAATAGCGGGTCTATTTTCAATTAACCACTGAATGAATAAGGTATGCAGGCTTAGCCCTAGCTTTATGCGATTGTCTTCAATTGGTTTAAAGGCACTTAAATAAAAGTAAGCACAATTGTTATCAATAAAGCAGTATAAACACCCCAGTAATTCACCATTAACTTTTAAATTAGCAATAACGGTTTTATTTGTAGGGTGTATTTCATTCATTAGGTTGTGATGAAAACTGGTGAAACTAGGGTTAATAAAACCACTTGGTGTATCTGTTCGTTGCCATTTATCTATGTGCCATTGCTTGCACTTTTTTAATATTTGATTTTGTTTTTCGGGATCTTCTGCTACCGAAAACTCATACGCTCCGAGTTCAGATAATAATTTATAGCTTCGTTTAATTTGTTTTCGAGTGTTTTTAGATAAAGAAGACAAATAATTATCAAGGCTGACTGTATTTTTTAGATTAAGATAGTAGCCATTTTCAGTGTATGCGCTTGTTGTGTTGTACTTTGATGATGCAGGTAATTTAAATTGTTCAGGGGTGTTGTGGTACATTGCGATTATAAATTCATCTACTTTACTGTGTTGTAAAAGCAAGGTTTGCCAAATAGATTCTATTATTAGTTCTTTGTTTTCATCGGTTGTTAAAAAGTTATTATTCTCAATCCATATTTGATCACTACTACCAACTCCACTTCTATGTAAAAACCATTGTGTACTTTTAAGTACAGTGTAACGTGTGACTTTTTGTTCAACAAAAACACCTAAACCAACAACTTGATTGTCTTGGGTGGCTTGCACTAGTATTAACTTCTCAGACGCGTCTAGTTTTTTTAACCAAGGCCCAATCCATTTCCAACTTAAAAAGAATAAAGGTGAAGATTTAGCTTCTAGCGCTTGCCACTTTTCTTTTAAAACTATAACTTGTTTAGATAAAAGTGGATTGATGGTTATTTGAACGGTATTTAACTCAGTTTGTTTATTTTTTACATTCAATTTAGATGCCTATTACGATAATATAGTCACACTTATTAATCTTACCTTTTTATTGTGTTGCTAGTTTATTGGAATGTAAAGCATAAATATTAAAGAGAAAAGCAGATATTTTAAAATGACAAATATAATCGTACATCTTGTCTATAGTTTTGGCTGTGGAGGCCTTGAAAAAGTAATTGCCAATTTAATCAATCATTCTTCCCAGTATGACGTAGAACATGTACTTGTCTCTTTAACTGATGACATGAGTATGGTTGATCAAATAGACGAAAAAATTAAAGTGTTTGTTCTTGATAAACAGCCCGGTAACGATATTAAAACACACGTTAAGTTATATTCTTTATTGAAAAAGCTTAAACCACGGGTAGTAAATACATATAACTTCGGCACCATTGAATATCATTTAGTGGCAAAAATGGCAGGCGTTCCTATCCGTGTTCATAGTGATCATGGTAGAGGGGGCGATGATCCTGCGGGTAAAAGTAAGCCCCACAACCTATTTAGAAAATTCATTGTGAATTTCATCACCGAATATATTGTTGTTTCGTATGATTTATACCAATGGGTTTTAAACGATATTAACGTGAAGTCGTCAAAACTTACCTTGATCTTTAATGGTGTTGCCGTACCTCAAGCTAAAGAATTTGTAAGTGCTGAGCCTAAAGTATTTGTTACCGTTGGCCGTTTAGACAAAGTAAAGAATCAGAAATTGTTAATTAATGCTTTTGCTCAGGCAGTAAAATCGATACCAAGTTTTGGCAACTGTAGTTTGAATATTGTTGGGAATGGTCCTTTATTTAATGAGCTACAACTGCAAATAGAAGCATTGAAAATGCAAAAGCATATACATCTATTAGGTTTTAGGGATGATATAACTACTATTCTTAACGATTCAGATATATTTGTATTGTCGTCAGTATATGAAGCGATGCCGATGACTATTTTAGAGGCCATGGCGAATAAAACCCCGGTTATATGTACAAACGTTGGGGGTATTTCTCAATTTATTACGGAAGATCAGGCTTGGTTTGTAGAGTCTAATAATTGTGATGCACTAACAAATAAATTAAATGAAGTTAAAAACAATAAAGAAAGCCAATTAATAAAAGTTAACAATGCTTATCAGTTGGTTAATGAAAAGTACGCCATGAAAGAAATGGTTAAAGCGTACATGGATAAATACTCTATAGTTGAGAATAGGAAATCAAAATGAAAATAGGCATTATCGTTGGCACTCGTCCAGAAATTATAAAAATGGCTCCTGTGATAAGGGAATGTCAAAAGCGTAAAATACCTTTTTTTATTATTCATTCTAATCAGCATTATTCAAAAGAAATGGACAGTATTTTTTTTGACGAATTACACCTTCCTGCTCCTGATTATAATTTAGGGGTTGGCTCAGGGTTACACAGTAATCAAACGGGTAATATTCTAATAAAAATGGAACCTATTTTATTAGAAGAAAAGCCTGATGTTGTTTTAGTTCAAGGTGATACTAATACTGTTTTAGCCGGCGCACTAACCGCTTCGAAGTTAAATATTAAAGTAGGCCATATTGAAGCGGGTTTACGTAGTTATGACCGTACTATGCCCGAAGAAACAAACCGCATAATGACGGACCATATTAGTGAGTACTTATTTGCAGTGGGTCCTAATCAAGAAAAAATCTTGAAGTCTGAAGGTATTGCTAGCGATAAAATATATACAGTAGGTAATACTGTTTCTGACTCCCTATTTCAGCATTTAGATATTTCGGCAAAAACAAGCAATATTTTATCTGAGTTAGATTTGCATGCAGGTGAATATTTTTTAGTTACAGCTCATCGCGCTTCTAATGTTGATATAGCATCAAACCTTTTAGAGTTACTTCATTTATTTGATGAAATGCATAAGCATTATACAGGTACCATTGTTTGGCCAATTCACCCTCGAACGCAATCAAAATTAAAAGAATTCAATATTGAAGTGCCTAGCTACCTGCAATTAATTGCCCCTGTTGGATATTTAGATTTTATTCAATTACAGAAACACGCTAAATTAATTTTAACTGATTCTGGTGGGATTCAAGAAGAGGCATGTTTGTTAGGCGTTCCGAGTTTAACCTTAAGAGAGAATACTGAACGCCCAGAAGCGGTTGAAGTTGGCGCAAGTGAGCTTGTTGGGCGTGATGCTGTAAAAGCGGTTAAGGCAGCAGCAAAATGGTTAAGTCGTGACAGTTACTCTTGGGATAATCCTTTTGGTGATGGTCATGTAGCCGAGGCTATTCTTGATATAGTGATTGCTGATAATACTGAATTTATTGAACAACCTATAGTTGCTAAGAATGAAACGCTCGCTGTTATTGGTATGGGATATATGGGTTTGCCTATTTCAAGCTTACTTGCTCAAGCAGGCTATTCTGTAACAGGTGTTGATTTAAGTAAGGACAAGGTTGATTCAATTAATAGAGGAGAGTGTCCTTTTGATGAAGACGGCATGCCAGAGCTGGTAAAAAAAGTTGTAGAACAAGGCTTTTTAGTGGCTTCAATGACTATTCCTTCTTGTGAAACTTATTTAGTGGCAGTTCCAACACCACATAAAAATAAGCAATGTGACCGCTCTTATGTTTTTGCAGCGGTTGATGCTATTGCAAAAGTCGCTAAGAACGGGCAAACAGTCATCGTTGAATCTACTATCTCACCACAAACCAGTATAGAAGTTGAAAAACGATTAGCAGCTAAAGGCTTACAACTTGATGTTGTTCATTGCCCTGAAAGAGCTATACCTGGGCAAACATTATATGAGTTAGTGCATAACGATAGAATTATTGGTGCGTCGAATCCTAATGCTCAGCAAAAAGTTAAAGCTATATATCAAAGTTTTGTTGATGGTCAGGTGTTTTTAACAGATTTAACAACAGCGGAGTGTGTCAAATTAGTTGAAAACACCTCGCGTGATGTAGGTATTGCTTTTGCTAATGAGTTAGCACAAGTGTGTGAAGAGCTTAAAGTAGATGTGAATGAAGTTATTAAGTTAGCTAATCGTCATCCTAGAGTTAATGTATTAAATCCGGGACCAGGGGTTGGCGGCCATTGCATACCAATTGACCCTTGGTTTTTAGTTGAAAATACTAAAGCAGGTGATTTTATTAGGTTAGCACGCAAAGTTAATGACGAAAGGCCAATTGTTGTGGCAGAAAAAGTACTTGAACGACTGAAAGAAAATGGGGGGACCAAAATAGGTATCCTTGGTGTTGCTTATAAAGCCAATGTAGATGATTGTAGAGAAACTCCAGCGCAGCCTATATTAAAACATTTTGAACAGGCAGGTGTTGAGGTGCGATACCATGATCCATATGTACCAGCGTGGGAATGTGATCGAGTTGACAATATTGAGGAAATACTCGAATGGGCAGATATGATTGTGCTTGTTACTGGACATGAATGTTATAAAACGTTAAAGCCACAAAAATCAATCGTAGACAGCTGCGGACTCTTAACGTTAATGAAATAGGCTTTCGACAAAAGAAATATCGTGTATAAAAAATACTTATTAACAGGGAACAAGCATGAGAAATAATCTAAAAATAAAAAAAGCAATTATTATAACATCCATGTGTTTGATCGGTATTGTAGCCTGCGGTGATAAAAACAACTCCGCAGAATATATTGATTCAGCCAAGCAATTAATTGTTAACAATCAATATAAGGCAGCCATTGTAGAATTAAAAAATGCACATAGATTAGATCCAAATAATGCTGAAATTAGGGGGCTATTAGGGAAATCCTATTTACAAACAGGAGACGTGTTGTTTGCTGAAAGTGAATTTGAAAAAGCAATAACTAGTGGCCTAGAAGCTAAATCAATTATTCATGAATTATCTCGAACGTATTTATTATTAAATAAAGAAGATAAACTTAAAGAATTGTTAACGATTAATAATTTGAATGAACAACAACAAATTATAGTCAATATATATATTGGTATGATGTATGTCCAAAACAGTAAAATTGAAGAAGCAGAGTCTTATATTGCACAGGCAAGTGAACTAAGTGAAGATAACTTATATTCAAAGTTGGGTATGTTGTGGCTGAAGTCTAGTACTTCTTCTGATGGTGCGCTGGCTGCGGTTGAAGAACTGTTAAAAGTTGATAATACCCTCAGTGAGGCAATATTATTGAAAGCGCATCTATTAAGATCAAAAGGTGACGATTTAGCCGCTGCTTCAGTATATAACGACTATTTAAACTTACATCCATTAGCACATCATGTGAGAATTTTTAAAGCATCGGCATTAGTAAAAGGAGAAGAATTTAAAGAAGCGGAAGGCGAAATTGATTTTCTTTTAAATTTATATGCCAATCACCCTATTTTGAATGAATTAAAAGCGGTTACTCGATTTTATGATAATGACTTTGAATCAGCAGAAGCTTATGCGCGAAAATCAATGAATGCTGATCCCGATAGATCATTAGCAACGCTAATAGGTGGTATCAGTTCCTTTAAACTAAACAACACTGAGCAAGCATATCGTTATTTAGTTACTTTAGATAAAAAACTAGAACATGGACACATAGGCAAGAAAATATTGGCAATTACTCGTCTTAAATTAGGGTATTTAAATGATATCGCCAGTGAATATTCAGTTGACACTGATATTACAGATTTTGATATAAAAATGTTAACCGCGACCAGTAAAGCCATAGCAAAAAAAGGTGACCTATTAAAAGCAAAGGAAGTTTTACGTAATATAGACATTTCTCAAATAAGCAATATTGATAAACTTACTCAATTAGGGCTACTTAAATTGTCCCTAGATAATGCTGAAGGCTTAGAAGAATTACGAAAGGCAGTTGATTTAAATTCACAGAATATAGAATCAAAAATCATTTTAGCTGTATCTTTGATTTCAAAAAATGAATTGGATGAAGCTGAAAAGCTATTGATAACTTGGATACAGAGTTATCCAAATGAGCCAGATTTAAAAGTAGCATTGGCTGAAGTTGACATAAGACGACAACGTTTTGATTTAGCAGAGTCTAAGCTTAAAGAAGTAGTAAACGCATACCCTAAGAATATTTCGTCACGTTTTAGGTTATCCCAACTTGCACAAAAGCAAAACAATAACCTCGAAGCACTAGCCTTATTGAAACAAATTATTGAAATTAATAGTAAGCACGGTGGTGCATTAAGTAATTTGATTACTTTATCAAAAGATAAAGAATTAAAAGTACAAGAATACCTTTTGTCTAAGTGGACCGCAGATGAGTCAATTGAACTTTCAACTGCTTTGGCACAATCTTATGCTGCAATTAAAGAGTATGACAAATCGATTGCGTTATTAGACAAAGTCGATAACAAGCAGAGTAGCCTCCATTATATTTTGATGGGAGACATTTATTTAGACGCTCAAGATATTGTTGAAGCTGAAAAAGCTTATAGTATGGCTGTAGACAAAAATAGTGCTGATATACAAGCGATTACTAAATATGCTTTGTCACTTGAAATGCAGAAAAAATATCAAAAAGCACTAGAAGTTATTCAAAAGGGCTTAAATAATTCTAATTCAATTGGTGTATTAGAATTACTAGAAGTCAATTATTTATTATTTACCAATCAAATCGCACTCGCTGAAACTAAGTTCAACAGTTACAAGATTAAAGACAATAATCAACCCATTATATTCACTCGATTAGGTGGGCAAATTGCTTTAGCACAACAAAAATTTAATGTGGCGATTATTTACCTAGAAGAGTTAGTCAAATTAGAAAGTAATAAAAAAAATGTATTGATGCTAGCTATGGCCTATGCGGGTAGTCGTAATCTTAATGGCACTATTACAACACTGACTAATTTTCTTGAACAAGAAGATAATATTGATGTGAGAGCAAATTTGGCACAAGTATATATGTCGACAGATCTTGCTTTAGCAAAAGAGCAATATCTACTACTTGTTAAGAAGGTGCCGAATAATTATTTAATTCATAATAATTTGGCTTATGCTGCGGTTAACACTAATGATATGGATTTAGCTATTCAACATGTAAATAAAGCAGCTGAATTGGCACCACAAAATCCACAAGTTATAGATACTCTGGGCTTTGTGAGTTATATACAAAAAGACTATTCTAAAGCCCTTGGTTACTATAAACAGGCAAATGCGCTTGCACCAGATGATAAAGGTATAATAAAGCATATGGCAGATTGTTTACTTAAAATGAATAGAACTGAAGAAGCCAAAGCTTTATTAACGAATGTTAATAAATAAGATGTCAGGTTTTTTTACAATCATATATTTTTAATCTGATGGCTGTAAATTAATTGTATAATAAACAGGCACTTGAAAAGTTGGCGGGCGAATTGCATTGTAACCTGTAGAAGTTAAAACGTAATTATATAACGAACAACATAAAGGTATTGATATGAAAAATTTATATAAAGGAATGGTAGCAGCAGCAATACTAGCTACAGCAAGTTTTGCGAATGCAGGGACAGTTTCTCTACCTGGTGGAGTTACATTTACTGAGTTAACCGATATTGATGCTGATCATAAGAAAGGCACATTCTCAACATCGTTTGACTTCGTACAGTGGTGGGAAGATAGTAGTAATAATGCTACTAGCTTATCAACTATGTTTAGTGGAGGTCTTCCTGCTACAGATGTTAATGGTCTTACTGATTACAGCCTTACTGGCTACGGTGAATTGAATACTAACTCTGCAACAGGTTCATTTCAGTGTAATGGCTGTGAGATGACATTTACATTTGAAGGTTTAGGTTTATCTTTAATAGATGTCCCAAATTCTGCTTATACTGATGCGTTTAATACATATACTAATTTTATCAACGTTGGTGGTGATGAAGCTGCGTTTGAAGCCTCTTCTTATTACACTAGTCAAGGTTCTCCATCTGCAACTGTTTCTGCTCCAGGTCTTGATTTGGCTGGCGCTAGCATGAATATTTATCTTGATAATACCCCTGATTTAGATTTAGGTCTTGATGTTGGTAATAAAACTAATGCAATGAATGGTGACGCATGGTTAGAGTTGTCATTTATACAAGTTGATTTTGGTGTTGTTGCAAGTTCAGCCGATTTAGCCGTTGCTGGTTTGAACAGAGCTGATTCATCTTTTGGTTTGGACGTTACAGGTGGTACTGCTGCTGATGGTTTCCTACTTGCAGGAGATATTCGTAATACTCCTATCTTAACTACCTTTGTTGATATGATTGGCTTTGGTTTGTCAGGCGAATTTGCTAAAACAAATGGCGAATATGATACATATTCTATTGGTGGTTCGGGAACTGCCCATGGCTTCGCTGTTACAGAACCAACGTCTATTGCAATCTTTGGTTTAGGTTTATTAGGCTTTGCAGCGGCATCACGTCGTAAGCAGTCTTAATTATTCATATAAACTAAGTTTATATATTAAAAGGCCTCCAATTGGAGGCCTTTTGCTTTTCTGATATTAAATGCTTTATAACTTTTTATATCAATTTATGCTCACTTAATTTTTTATCTTGGATTATATCGACCGGGGCTAAGTATATTATTTGGGTCAAAACTATCTTGTAATAACTGTACGGCTTTCCAAAACGGTTTATCTTTATCGAGTACCCATTGCTGCTGATCAATATTCAACCGGTAGGGGACCCATCCTTGCTTTACCCCTTCTAGCACCAGTTCTTTTAAACAATCATGCGCGTCTTTAACTGCTTGAGGGTTAGAGCTGTCGAAAACGATCGGAATAGTGCTGTCGAGACAATCATGTCGTAAATTAGTAAAGGTTATAAAAGGCTCTATATTATATTTAGGACACGTTTCTCTAATAAAGCTAACGTAACGCTCCATCTCTGCAGGTATCATGGGTATAAGCGGTGCATACCAAAGCAAACCACATTTGTCTTTAGCAATTGAAAATATATGATTTGTATCTTTATTGAAACTAGGGAGTTGGGGATTTCTCCAATAAGCGAGTTTTAAAGCAACTCGATTGGGCTTACCTAGCATTATTTCTTCACCTAAATTAAATGAATTTAATTGCTTTTTCACATCAACTAATTTATTGCTTATTTTGAAGATAAAATTAGGCATATTATTAATAACTAAGTTACCTAACTTAATAACAGCGCTATCTGAAAAAATAAATTTACATTCTATTTTTTTAAAAAGATTTTTAATTTCTTTCGCTACAACATTCACAACTGAAGTCGTTCCATATATTGTGCCAACGATTGTCCAGCAAGGCGTGTCTTGCTGTTTTGCAATGTTATTAATTTGTTGCGAAGACATTACTTGATGTTGTTCAGTTCCATTGGGATTATCAGCAAACATTGATAATATGCGACTTTTATCCATTAGGTTTACTGAGCCAACAATACCTTCATAATCACGAAGCGTTTTTTGTATTAACGGAACAATATCAGTGAGCAAATCGTCATTGTATACTTTGATGAAGAAAGACTTAAAAGCTTCTCGTTTTCTAGCCAACCTAATAGTGATCTCAGTAACAATGCCTAAACTTGATTGTGTAAATAAACCATCGATGTATGGTCCTGGACTATATTTATAGGTTTTATCCACTAAGTCTCGATGACTACCGTCAGGGTGTGTACTTTTATCGAGATCACTAATGGCTGATTGAAATAACTCGCCTGATGCCCAATAACCTTTCAATGAAGTAACAGCATCAAAATGCTGAGTATTAGGCGTTATACCGTAACCACGTTCGATAGCATTACTTAAAATGGCACAATCTGGCCCTGCCCCTGTGGTAGGAACCATATAATTGGTATTATTTTCTTGTAGGAACTCATAGAGATCTTGCTGAGTCACTCCCGGTTCAATAGTAACCAAATCAAGTTCAGGTATAAGGTGTATTTTTTTTAATCGAGATAAATCAATAATAATAACAGGCAGTATATCTGTTGGGGGTAAACCGGTACCATACCCCCAATTTCGTCCTGAACATATTGGATGTACTGTAAACTGGTCTTGTTTTTCTATAGCTGAATAATTGGCAAGTTTAAGTATCGCGGCAACATCTTGAATTAAAGCGACCTTTATAACTGCAGTAATATTACGGGTTAGTCCTTCTGTGCCTCTTAAATAAGGCGCTTTTTGCTCTGTAGTCGTTAGAAGGCTAGCGTTTGAGGATATTATATTACTAAGTTTTTCGAATAGAGTGTCCATTACTTTAAATACCTATGCATTTTATATAAATTTTGAATATACAGTTACGTACCTAAATGGAGCATAGCAGAAGCGAATTAAATAACAGAGAAGAGTATTGGTATTTGAATTATAATTTGATTTGAAAAATTTACTGCGACTGTGATTATCATCCAACATTGGTGGTTAATTATGTTAAAGGTGACGAGTAAAAGTGTGGCTACTGTATATATTGCCTTACTGACACTTATCGTCAATTGATAAAAAAACTGATAGTAATACTGCACTCCGGAGACGACCCTGTGGCGTCTATCCAGAACTTTCCACCTTGTTCTTGTAAGTATTCGTAAAGATTTTGTTGGGTTACACCTGGAGTTAAGGTAATCGTACCTTGCTTGTCGTCGTAGTTATCGAGTTCTTTAATACGTGAAAGTTTCATTAATATGGCATTATCAAAACTTGGTTCTTGCGCTGAATATCCCCAATTTTTTCCTGAGCTTACCGTGCTAATTGAAAACTTTGAGTCGTCATTGGATAAATTATACTGGTTAATCTTTTTAACTATTTGCTGAACTTGCGCTGTATTTGCAAGCTTGATTACAATTTTATTTGTATTTTTATGACAATAAATTCGTGTTTTTATTAATCCTGCATCAGTTCCATAAAATTTTGTAGAGGGAGTTATTGCTTTTTAAAACTAGTATTGTGATGCCAGTCGTTTTATTTTGAAAGCTACCGGCATCACAGGGTATTTATTCTATTTGCTGATATTTTTAAATATTATTACTCATTAAGATCAAAAGCTTTCTTGAAAAACTTTACAGCCTTGTGACGAGATTTAACTGCAAGTTTCTTATTCGGCTTTAAGGTAACTGTGCCGCCTTGTCCTAAATGTGCAAAAGGATCTTCAACGATTAATGTCGGTTCAAGTCTGTCCCATGCGTGGTAAGCTTTTTTATATACATTAAGGCCAGTTAACTCTTTATCTATATCAGGCAAATTATTCACCATGTTTGAACAGGTGTCAGGTAAGTCGTAATCGTCATATTGCCCGGTTTGAATCAATACCGGTGCACCGGTGAGTTTTTCAAATTCAAAACCAGGAACATTATTGTATACCCAACAAACAGGGTAATGCGCAACATGGGCAGCATATCTAAGAGAGCTACCCGTCATACCCATATATTGTTCAGTAGCGGTGAGCATAGATAAAACTCCACCCCAAGAAAACCCAATAATACCTATTTTAGATGAGTCTATGTCGGATCTTGACGCTAAATAATGTAATGCAGCAATAGCATCGGGTAAGGTTTCTTGTGGACTGGCTGGTCTGTCGGTTCCTCCGGCCAAGTTGCGAGCGCCCCAAAGATCAAGTTCAATGGTTACGATCCCATTGTTATTAAGAGATTTTGCGTAAAAATCACCTGTACTATCTATACCACTTGAGCTATGCATAATGACTACTGCAGGCATCTTTGATGCGTTATCTGTTCGTGGAATTCTTAATTTTGCTGATACTAGCCAGCTATTTTCAAGTGTTTGAACGGGAATACTTACGTAATTAATGATTGGAAGCTGGTGTTTCTCAATTTTAATTTTTGCAGAAACGGGAAGTGAACATAAGAGTACAGATACAATAAAGCCTAATATTTTAAACATAATAAATTCCTTTTATTTAGAGAGTTTTTTTATCAAATAACAATACACACGATAAAAGCATTTGTCATATATATTTATACGTAAGTGTGATTATTTATATTTCATATAAAAAGATGTCTTAATGCTTTAGTATCATATGTAAGTATTTAATCCAGCAAAAAGATACAGGAAGTTTAATGAAATTTTTAAAGTCGATAATATGTATAAGTGTTGTTATGGTTTTATCTGCATGTTCTGACAATGAGTCGGCACAAACCTATATTACCAAAGCAGAGAGCTCAATTTTAGAAAAGCAAAACAACGCGGCAATTATTTCATTAAAAAATGCCCTTAAAATTGATGGTGAAAATGCACATGCGCGATTCTTACTAGGCAGGTTATATTTAAACGATGGTGATGCCGAAAACGCGGTGAAGGAGTTAGAACGTGCTAATAAGTTAAAATATGACTTTGATAAAGTTCTCCCTTTACTCGCTCGTGCCTATATATTGACAGAATCTGATGACGATGTTTTAGCGCTTGAAATACACGAAAAGTCTTTATCAATGCCAAATACTCAATACCTCGCCTATAAAACTTTAGCATCATTGAGATCTGGAAAAAATGAGCTTGCCCAGGCAATAGTTGATGAAGCTCTTTCTCTATTTGGATCAGATGGCTACAGCCAGTTAGCGAATGCCTATTTAGCCTTCTCAACAGAAAATATTGATCATGCAAGTTCACTTGTGAAGCAAATTTTAACGACAACGCCAAACAATGCTGATGCTCTTATGTTACAAGGTCAGATTGCGACGGTTGAAAATAACTATGCTTTAGCTGTTGATAGCTTTAAGCAATATCAAATATTACAACCTAACTCAGGTAAAGTGCAATTTTTTATCGCTGATTCACTCATCAAAAATGGCCAATATGATGAGGCTGAAGCCATTGCCGATGTTATTTTAGCAAGAATTCCGACTCAACCTTTTTTACAATATATTAAGGCGATGGCGCGTTTTGAAAATAAAGATTACAAAACGGCAAACGTTCTTGCTAATCAATCATTAAGTTCAGGGTTTAATTCTTTTAGTTTGAAATTAGTTGCCGGGGCAAGTGCTTTTTATTTGCAAAACTATGAGCAAAGCCATCTTCATCTGAAAGATTTGATCTCATATTTACCCGCAGAGCATCCGGTCAAAAGAATGCTTGCGTTAAGTCAATTACAGTTAGGTTTGATTGATGATATTAGCGAAACACTAAATGGTTACGACTCAAAGAATAAAGAAAACGCACAGTTTTTATCTACATTAAGTTATGGGTTATTAGAAGTAGGCGCTTACGAAAAAGCACAAGAAATGGCTAATTATGCCTCTAGTGCAGAGGATATGACGGCTGAAGAAGTTGCAAGAGCCGGTATTTTAAAACTAATGATGAACGATCCTTCTGGCATTGAAAAATTAGAATTAGCTTTACAGCAAGACCCTGAATTGATTTCAGCAGAGCTTGCACTGGCCTTTGCTTCAATTCAGTCTGGAAACTTGGCTAGAGCTACTAAAATTGCAGACAAGTGGTTGGAGTTATACCCAAATAAAGCAGGGGGACATAATCTACAAGCGAGAATCTTATTCAAAAATAATAAATTTGAGGAAGGAAAAGCGGCATTAGAGAAAAGCTTAGCATTAGAGCCTAATAATGTGTACGCATTAACTGAAATTGTAAAGTTGGCTGCTTATCAAAAAGATACCAAACAAGCTACGTTATTGACAGAGCAGGCACTTAAAGCACATCCGAATAATATTGAAGTACTTCGCCTATACTTTGAGTTTCATAAAAATGAAGAAGGCTTAGAGGTGATTGCTCAGGCTCAAAAAAGTAATGCCGATAATGTTAAACATGGAATGCTATTAGCCGAAGCTCTTATACAGTTAGATCAATTTAGGCAAGCTAGTACGATATTGAATGGTTATCAATTAAGTGGAAGAACCCCAAAACGTTATTGGCAGTTAGTACTTATGGCTAATGCTAAACAGCCAGATGCTAAAGATGTCTATTCAATTTTAGATAAGTGGTTTAAGAATAATCCTTATCATATTGAACCTGCCTTTTTATTAGCAAATTATTGGACGAGCAAAAAATTTCCTGACAGAGCATTGGGTGTATTAGATGAAGCCTCTAAAAAGCATCCTAACAATCTAATGATTAATTTGGTGAAAATGCAGGTTTTATTAGATAGTGGTGGAATAGCGGATGCGAAAGATTTGTTTAAATCATTAGAAAAATTTGATGTTAATGAAGATTTAAAAGCAGGAATAGAAGGTAGGATTTTCTTACTGGAAAGAAATTTTATTGATGCAATACCTAAACTTGAGCAGCAGTATAAGGCCAGGCCTACTAGTAATAATGCGACGTTTTTAGCTTTTGCTTTGGAAGGAAATAATCAAAAATCGCAAGCTATTGAGCTGTTAGAGCAGTTTTCTGATAAGGAAAACATAGAAAATAAAATTGATCCTCGCGTTAGCCTGAGTTTAGCAAATATGTATTTAGCTGAACATAAAGACAAAGCTATTATTGAATATGAACGACTTATTAAAGCTAGCCCAAAAAACATTGTGGCATTGAATAATTTATCATGGCTGTATATGGAAGACAAAAAACATTCACAGGCCCTGAAATATTCGAAACAAGCCTATGCTATTAATTCGACAATACCGAATGTCGTTGATACTTACGCTCAGGTCTTATTAAAGTTAGATAATAAAGTCGAAGCATTAGCAAAAGCAAAAGAAGCTTATGACTTGTCTAAAGGGAAAGATACTGATATTGCTTTAAACTATGTAGAAACGTTATTAGCAAATAATAATAGAGTAGAAGCCCAACGTATATTGAGCGAAATAACGGTGGTATCAGCGGAGCAAATAGAGAAAAAAAGGAAATTGTCTGAATAGTTGAAGGTTTGTTGTATTAGTAGCGAAAAGAAAAGACGTACATTTTATTTTCGCTACTTTTATCAGTATTTTCTCTGATGATATTATGAACAGTGAATATTCGACATAGTTAATTAAAACTGGCTACGGATATCTTTTTGTATTTCTTTATACAAGCTCTTAAAGCCACTTGTTAGGTTTTCTAAAAATATTTCAGCATTAATATAATAAGGAGCGCGTAAGCCATGATATTCAATGGGCTCACCAATTTGTACAAATTTAATGCCAACAAACTTCATACTACGGGCTAAACGTGGCTCCATCATTACATAGGCATGTTTTATACCTGTATCGATAGCTAAAGTGCCAGCAACCATATATAAACCAATCGCAATAAATGGGAAGCAGCGCAGTTCTGATTCAGAATATGAACTTTCACTAATGGCACCAATGGCAGAACCCTTAAAACGATCTGATTTACGACGTCTGAAGTCAGCTTTTACGGCCAAGCGAGAAATCTCACCAATTTCTTCACGTTTGAATCTTTTAGGATCGTAGTCTTTGTTTTGAATCGCGTCATAACAAAACTTTTCAATCGGTAACAATTCATCTTCATTGCTTGAGCGAACTATACGTACGCAACTGGTGTAATTATTGGTTGGTTTGTGCTGAATTAAAGCAAAAATAGAGTGAGAATCAAAATCATCCATTTCCATACCATTATCTTTTTGATTTTCGAAGGCTAATTCTTCACAGTAAACATTGTGACGAATTTTAAATACTTCGTTGCGTAGGCTGTCAGTAGAAGCGTATTGTGGCTTGAGAAACTTGGTAAAATGCTCAGCAATATTTCCGGCATCATGATTGACCTTAAACGACGCCACTTTTTTTGCGACATCGCCAATGATAGGGGAATTTAATATTAATTTGCTTAGACTCATTTTCTCATCCATTTGTCTTCATGTTATTTCGTGATAGAAGTCATTGCGTCACGAGACATACTATTAATATAACCTAATACCGGAGAAATATTACTATTAACTGTTAAAATTTTTATTTTTTTCCCAGTTTTATCGGTAATACTTCCTCTGCTGTTTTAAAGCCAATATCAAATAAGCTTTGTTTTTGTTCTGTTGTCATGGAAAAGTCAACGGCAGAGTAATTGCCAATATTAACTACTACAGTATTGTGCCAGAAGGCTTCATTAATATATTCGCGCGAGATTGTGGTCATAAAGGTACGAATAAGCAGGGTTACGTACTTATAAATTGGGAAAAAACCTTTTATATTAACTTCATTATTTTCATGCTCACCCTTAAGGCGAAAACATAGTACCGGTGTTCCATCTTTTGCCCAGTCTCGATGGAGGGCGTCTTCAGATAAAATACTGCCGTCAACCATGACATGTTCGCCAAAAGTCTTGAAACTAAATATTAAGGGAATAGACATCGAGAATCTTACCGCCAGCGATACTTTTACATCAGGGGTGAGCTCTTTGTTGAAAATAACGGGGGTACCTTTAGCGACATCTGTGGCAACAATATGTAAGTTATAATCAAGCTCGGCAAATGTTTTTCCACTGAGTAGGCCATCCATCCATTGTTCAAAACGGTCACCTGAACTTAAGCCGCCGTTGCGAATTAATTTTAATAATGAAAATTCTCGGAACTTGTTATAATTAGTATTTAACGCGATATCTTTAATTTCAGCAGGGCTTAAGCCAGCTGCAAATAAGCTGCTAACAATACTGCCACCCGAAACTCCTACTAAGTGATTGAAGTCGATGTCATAAGCTTGTAGCGCATGTAAGATGCCAACGTGTGCAGGCAGTCTTGTGCCGCCACCTGCGAAGATAGGAACGACTGTTTTTTTTGTCATATTGTTAAACGACCTTAAGAAATAGCTACCTACAGGGATATAACATATTGTTATGATTATTTTAATTATGAGTAATCATAGCTGTTTTTGCGAGTAAAACGCAGTAAACTTATTGACGATAAATAAAATTTATAATGAATGGAGGGTTTAAGATGCGTTATTTGAAAATAATATTAAGTGTTTATATAGTTTTTTATACCAGCTCAGTACTGGCCGATTTAGCAGATACCGTTGAAAAAATAAAACCGTCAGTAGTGGGTATTGGTGTTCATACACCATCGGGTCGCCAGCAAAATAGTTTGAACGGCAGTGGCTTTGTTATCGGTAATGGCCGCTATGTGGTCACCAACTTTCACGTTTTACCCAAAGAACTTGATGCAAATATTCTTCAACAGATGGCGGTGTTTACTGGCTCTGGGAAAGCGGCGAAAGTGCGAACCGCTGATATTGTTGCTAGTTCGCAGTTGCACGATATCGCCGTACTAAAAATCCATGGCGCGCCACTGCCCGCGATGCAACTTGCAAATAAAGAATTTAGTCGAGAGGGTAGCTATGTTGCATTTACAGGCTTTCCTATTGGCGCTGTTTTAGGCCTATACCCTGTGACCCACCGCGGTATTATTGCCAGTATTACACCAACGATAATCCCGGTGGATAATGCTCAGCAAATAAGTATTAAAATGTTGAAGATGTTACGTAATCCTTATTTAGTTTATCAACTTGATGCTACCGCTTACCCTGGCAATAGTGGCAGTGCTTTATATGATGTTGATTCAGGAGAAGTGATTGGTATTATTAATAAGGTTTTTGTGCAGGAGTCAAAGGAAGCGGTTATTACTAATCCTAGTGGCATAACATACGCGATTCCGGTTAAATATTTATTAGCCTTACTAAAAAAAGATAACATTGATTATCTTGGTTCTAATCAGTAATTTTTAGTCTTCAGTTATGACAGTCAGGTCTTGCAGGATTTTGGGTGAGTCTATTAAGGATGAAACGGGCACTAAGTCAATATCAAGGGCTGCGAGTAACGGTATTAAACGATTGAGTGCTGCGATCGTTTCAGGGTGAGGGTGCGCAATAGCCACCACTGATTTATATTGCTGGGCGTGCTCTATAAGCTGCATAAATTGCTGATCAATATAGTCAGTGGTTAATTCGTTATCTAAAAATATTTGTCGGTGGGTTGTTGGAACACCTACCTGAAGGGCGATATGTTCTGCTTTGGTTTTGTTGGTAGTAACACTGTCGACAAAAATTAAATCTCGCTCTTTTAAAAAGCGCATGGTCCACATCATTGGATTATAAAGTTTAGTTAGTTTACTCCCCATGTGGTTGTTGATGCCAATAGCAAAAGGTATCTCAGCGAAAGCAAGTGCTAACTGATGGCGGATTGACTCTTCATTCATTTTAACGGTTAGTGCGCCAGGTCCTAGCTTTTTACCATTTTCTGCTTCCATTGGGATATGCAAAATAATTTCGTTATTTTTATGATAGCCTTCTAAAGCCAGCCTTTTACCATAAGGCGTATGGGGGAGAATAGCGAAGGTTATTGCGCCGGGTAAGGTTAGCACGGCAGCATCACTTTTTCGGTAACCAATATCGTCAATAATAATGGCAACTTGTGCGTTTTTAGCGGTTGCTAAAGGCGTTATACTTAGTAACGTCAATAAAATAATTAGTTGTGGGAATAAAGGCAAAAGAACTCTTAATTTGGAAAACATCATTATTGACCGAGATTATCAGTAGAAAAAGTTAAAATCGAGGAGAAGTTAACTTTTTATCTTCATTTAAACCAAGCTTTAGGGTTAACTGCTTGACCATCGCTGGGTATTTCGAAATAATTACAGCGGATTGACTGTTTTTATTAGCAGAAAAAATAAGACTCAGTAGGCGCTATATTTTTACTTTATTTAAACCAAGCTTTAGGGTTTACTGCTTGGCCATCGCTGCGTATTTCGAAATATAATCCAGATTGACTCTGCCCACCACTTTGTCCAACAAGTGCTATCGGTTCACCTGTTTCTACTCGGTCTCCTACTGACTTTAATAACGCTTGGTTATAGCCATATAGGCTCATATAGCCGGCGCCATGATCTAACACTGTGACTAAACCATAACCTTTTAACCAATCTGAAAACAATACCGTACCGTTATGAATGGCTTTAACTTGTTTACCAACAGGAGCGGCTAACAAAATACCTTTCCATTTTAAGTAACCTTGTTTACGAGAGCCAAAACTGTGGCTAATTTTGCCTTTAACCGGCCAAGAAAGTTTTCTTTTCAATTTTTTTAGGCCAACTAACTCTGCACTTTGCTGTGCTAATGCTGCGATTCGTTGTAATGCCACCACTAAATTTTGTTCTTCTGCCACTAATTGAGCTAACAGCTGTTTGCTACCAAGCAGCTCTTTATTTAATGCGCGAATGGTGTTTTTTCGTTCTTGCTTAGTGTTTTGAAATACGATTTTTTGTTCGGCTTGTTGTTGTTTTATAAGGTTTAACTTTTTAGCTTGCTCTTGGTGTTGTGTTGTTACGGCGAGCAAATCACTTAAGACAATCTGAAATTGGTCAATTTCTTTGATGCGAGCATCGTTCAAATATTTATAATAAGTAACGGTACGTTCTACGCTAGCAGGGCTTTGTTGGTTAAGTAATAATTTAATATAGTCGTGATGTCCCGATGTATAGGCGGCTCTTAATTGTTGGGCTAACACTTTTTCTTGCTGTTGTTTCTTGTGCGTTAAGGTTATTTTTTCTTGCGCGAGTTCTTTTAATGTTTGCTGAGTATCTTGAAAATCATCTTGGGTTTTAATCATCGCCTTTACTATTTTAGCGATTGAAATATCGTCATTTCTTAATTGATTTTCTAAAGATGAGCGTTTATTACTCGTTTGTTTAATCGATTTTTCTTGCTCAACTATTTGCTGCTGAACTTTCGACAATGCTTGATTGGTTTTATTGGTTGTATCACCATTATCCGACGACTGTGCAGTGGCGTTCACCGACATCAATACGCAGCTAAGGCTGAGTATTGATGCAAATAAAGATATTTTTTTCACGGTAAATTTCATTTTAATAATAATTTTCTTAAATAAACTTCATTAACGAATGACCGGTCATTTGCTTGGGTTGCTCTATATCCATCAGCTGTAATATTGTTGGCGCAATATCGCTCAATGCGCCATTTTCTGCTGGTTGAGCGGGTCGGCCAATATAAATTAGCGGCACAGGTTCACAGGTATGCGCGGTGTGTGCTTGCCCTGAATTGTTATCAACCATTTGTTCAGCATTGCCATGGTCAGCGGTAATTAAACACTCACCTCCTGCTTTTTCTAAGGCGGCAACAACACGACCAATACTGCTATCAACCGCTTCACAAGCGGCTACGGCAGCATCAAACTTTCCAGTATGACCCACCATATCACCATTTGGATAATTACAAACGATAAAGTCGTGTTCACCGCTTTCAATGGCGGCGACTAATTTATCAGTGAGTAACGCTGAATTCATTTCTGGTTGTAAATCGTAAGTGGCAACTTGTGGCGAAGGGACTAAAATACGCTGTTCGCCAACAAATTCACTTTCTTTACCACCGCTGAAGAAGAAGGTAACGTGCGCATATTTTTCTGTTTCTGAAATACGTAATTGCGTTTTGTTATTTTTCTCTAACCATTCACCCAGTACGTTCTCAAGTGCTACTTTAGGAAAAGCGATATTGGCTTTTATGTCACC
Organism: Colwellia sp. BRX8-9; assembly: GCF_014077245.1. Taxonomy (NCBI): domain Bacteria; kingdom Pseudomonadati; phylum Pseudomonadota; class Gammaproteobacteria; order Alteromonadales; family Colwelliaceae; genus Colwellia; species Colwellia sp. BRX8-9. The sequence goes on along the minus strand of NZ_JACGVN010000011.1, from coordinate 81,796 downwards.
GGCATATTCAGTGAGCATGACAAAGTCAGCAATAGCAGGGCACTTCTTACGCTTAAAGCCAGAAAAGTCTTGTTCAGTGAAGCAGCGGGTAAATTGACGGGCACGGTCGGCTCTAAAATTCATAAAAATTAAGGAGTCACCATCATCAATTTCTATGGCTTGGTTGTTCTCGTCTACAATCGCTGAAGCGGCAACAAACTCGTCATTTTCATCACGGGCATAAGCGGCGGCTAATGCCTCAGTTGCGCTTGAATATTTATACTGCGCTTCACCACTAACCATTAAGTTGTAAGCTAATTCGACACGATCCCAACGTTGGTCACGGTCCATGGCATAATAACGACCAATTACCGAAGCTATCTGGCCACAGCCTAGCTGTTGGAATTTTTCTTGTGCTTTAATCAATGACGCTTCTGCGCTACGTGGTGGTGTATCGCGGCCGTCTAGAAAAGCGTGTAAGTAAATTTTACGGGCACCTTTTTCTTTAGCGAGTTCGAGCATTGAAAAAATATGATCTTCATGGCTATGAACGCCACCTGGTGATAATAAGCCAAAAATATGTACGGCTTTATCATTTTTAACGGCTTGGTCAACCGCATCATTAAGTGCTTTGTTGCTGTTAAATTCTTTATCTTTTATCGATTTGGTAATACGAGTGAAGTCTTGATAAACAATACGACCAGCGCCTAAATTAACGTGGCCCACTTCTGAGTTGCCCATTTGTCCGTCAGGTAAACCTACTGCCATGCCTGAGGTGCCAATTAACATATGTGGATAGCGAGCATTTAAATCGTCGAGTACCGGCGTTCTTGCATGAAAAATAGCATTAGATTCTGTAGATTCTCGGTATCCCCAACCATCTAAAATCAGTAATACGGTAGGTTTTTTATTTGGCATTTTAGTTTCCATAACGGTGAAATTAGCTAATTATTCACCAGTATACCAAGGCAAATCAAGAATTGCTTGTGTGGTATTAGACAAAACATTTCAAATGAATTGTGTGCTTTTATTCGTTATCGGTCGGTTGTATCAACAAAAAAAACCTTTTCATTGATTTAATCGCTTATCACGTAAAGTTCTTTTTGGGTTTGCTTGGTAATTCTGTATACTATCGTCAACTTTTTATTCAACCAATATTTATTATTTTTATGGATCAATTAATTATTTTTGCTGGTAATCATCCAGCACTAAGCGCTGCTTGGGCAGTTATTGTCGTTCTTATTATTGTGACGACTATTCGTATTCAAATGTCTCCTATTAAGCAAATATCTACACAGGAACTTACTTTTTTAGTAAACCGTGAAGAAGGTGTAGTAGTTGATATTCGTACCGAAAAAGAATTTAAAGCGAGTCGTATCATAGATTCGAAAAATTTAGTGAAAGAGAAAGTATCAAATAATGATTTTGCTACCCTTGAAAACTATAAAGATAAACCCATCATAGTTGTGTGTACCGCAGGAATTACTGCTACCCCGGTTGCTAATCAATTACTTAAAGCAGGCTTTACTAAAGTAAGTTTGTTAAAGGGTGGTATGAATTCTTGGGTTAATGCCGGTTTACCACTGGTTAAAAAATAATAGCTAATAACTAATAAAGGTTTGATATGACAGTTGATATTTATACTAAAGTAACTTGTTTTTACTGTATGCGAGCAAAAGCTTTACTCGAAGAGAAACAAGTAAGCTTTAATGAAATTAAAATCGACAATAATGCAGAATTGCGCAATGCCATGATCAAGCGTAGTGGCGGTGTAACCGTGCCACAAATCTTTATTGGTGATCATTATGTCGGGGGCTGCGATGAACTATTCGCACTTCACGCCGCTAATAAATTAGATGAACTTTTAGCAAGAGATTAAAAGTCATCATTATATAAAATAATAAATACAATAGGAAAAAACTATGTCTGATGAGAACACCAATAACGCTGATGCGCCAGAAGCCGCTACTGAACAAGCCGCACCACAATTTGCTATTCAACGTATTTATACAAAAGATATCTCTTTTGAAACGCCAAATTCTCCTGCTATTTTCCAAAAAGATTGGAAGCCTGAAATTCAATTAGATTTAGATACTAAATCAAATAAATTGGCTGAAGATACTTATGAAGTTGTTCTTTCAGTAACCGTTACCGCGACTGTTGAAGGGCAAACGGCCTTTTTAGCTGAAGTCCAACAAGCTGGTATCTTTTCTATTGGTAATTTACCTGAAGCACAACTTGCTCATACTATTGGTGCATTCTGCCCAACAACATTATTTCCGTATGCACGTGAGTCAGTGGCGAATTTAGTGAGTCGTGGTTCATTCCCACAAATTAATTTAGCACCAGTAAACTTTGAAGCACTATTTGCTTCATATGTTCAACAACGTGCCGCACAAGCACAAACTGAACAGATGCCTGCGAGCAGTGAAACTCACTAATTAACGGTTTTTCTTCAAAATCGGCTAGTAGTAACAATAAAATGGAAGTGATGATATGTCGAAATTAACGGCAAAAATCACGGTTTTGGGGGCAGGGTCTTATGGCTCTGCCCTTGCTATTTGTCTCGCTCGAAATGGTCACAAAACCGTATTATGGGGACGAGATCCTCAACATATTGCGCAAATGCAAGCGTCTCACTCAAATGAGAAATATTTACCGGGTAGTGAGTTTCCACCCTCACTAACAACGACTAACGATCTTGAAAGTGCTGTTCAAGCGAGTGAAAACATTTTAGTGGTTGTACCGAGTCATGCCTTCGGTGAAATGCTCAGCCAAATTAAACCTTACTTATTACCAAAGGCTAAAATAGCTTGGGCGACTAAAGGTTTAGATCATAAAACTGGTCGATTACTGCAAGATGTTGCCCGTGATATTCTGGGGGATGATATTTCATTGGCCGTGCTTTCTGGGCCAACCTTTGCAAAAGAGATGGCGGCTGGCTTACCAACGGCTATTTCATTATCGTCAACTGATGATGATTTTGTCACTGAAATTTCTGATCTATTACATTGTGGCAAAACCTTTCGGGTTTACGCAAATAAAGACTTTATTGGTGTACAACTTGGTGGTGCGGTTAAAAATGTTATCGCTATCGGTGCTGGCATCGCCGACGGTATTGGCTTTGGTGCCAATGCTCGTACTGCGTTAATTACCCGTGGTTTAGTTGAAATGACACGTTTAGGCTGTGCACTTAATGCCGAGGCAAGTACTTTTATGGGGATGGCTGGATTAGGTGATTTAGTCTTAACTTGTACTGATAATCAATCACGCAACCGTCGATTTGGCTTAGCACTTGGCAGCGGCGTTGATGTTGAAAAAGCGATGGCTGATATTGGCCAAGTTGTTGAAGGTTATCGTAATACCAAAGAAGTTTATATGTTAGCACAACGTATGGGTGTAGAAATGCCGATAGTCGAGCAAGTCTATCAGGTACTTTATTGCGGCAAATCAGCAAAGCTAGCCGCTGCTGATTTACTGTCCCGCGACCGTACTGTCGAATAATTTTACACTTTGTTTGGCTCCGTTTATCTTTACTATTGTAAATTTAAACTGAGCCTTCAAAGCCCATTTGTCGCCAAGCTTCAAAAATAAGCACTGCGGTGGCATTCGATAAATTCATACTCCGGCTGTCTTTTAGCATGGGGATACGAATTTTATCTTCATCGGGTATTTGCTGTCTTACTTCTTCTGGCAAACCACTGGTCTCTGAGCCAAAAAGTAAATAGTCCCCAGGTTTAAAGGCAATATCACCATAGTAATTGGTTGTTTTAGTGGTTACCGCTAAAACTCGCTCAGGTTGTTCACTTTCGATAAAAGCTTGGTAATCTTTATGGCGCTTAATGGCTGCAAACTCATGGTAATCTAAACCTGCTCGGCGAAGCTTTTTATCGTCTAGGTCAAAGCCAAAGGGTTCAATAAGGTGTAACCTAAAGCCTGTATTCGCACAGAGGCGGATAATATTACCGGTGTTCGGTGGAATTTGTGGCTGAAACAAAACGACGTCTAACATAAAAATGTACTTAAATTCGAAGATGATAAGGTATTATACCAAACGAATTACTATATTGTACAAATTAGCGCTTAAGTAGCAAGCATGGAAAAGTAATGACTATGAGTGAAGCTTTATCAAAAAAAAATGATTACAGTTTTTGGGTAAGAGTAGCTGCTTTCGCTGCTACTGGAACGGCCTTATTACTTTTTCTTTTGAAACTATATGCTTGGGTGGTAACAGATGCTAGCTCAATGCTGGCTTCAGCCACCGATTCGATGTTGGATTTATTTGCTTCGTTGATGAATGTGGTTATTCTTCATTATGCTTTGGCACCCGCCGATGAAAAACACAAATTTGGTCACGGTAAAGCCGAGAGTTTAGCGGGTTTAGTACAAGCCGCTTTTGTGACCGGTTCTGCCTTGTTATTGATCTTTCATGGCTTTGACCGAATTATTCACCCCAAACTGGTTGTTAAAACAGAAATAGGCATAGTGGTGACGATTATAGCTATCGTGATGACACTGTTATTAGTGGTGTTGCAACGTTTTGTGATTGCCAAAACCCGTTCTGTTGCCATTAGTGCCGATGCCTTGCATTACCAGTCAGATTTATTATTAAACCTTGGCGTATTAGCGGCGTTGATTTTAAGCAGTGGCTACTCTCTATATGCAGATGGCATCTTTACTTGTCTTGTTGGAGTGTTGCTATTGAGTGGCGCTTTAAAAATTATTTACTTAAGTGTGCACAACTTAATGGATCATGAACTGAGTGAAGAAGAGCAGACTGAAATTACCGCTATTGTCATTGCTCATGATTCGACCTTAGGTGTTCATGACTTGAGAACCCGACAATCAGGCCCGCAGCGCTTTATTCAATTTCATTTAGAGCTCGATGACCGACTGTCTTTACTGGAAGCTCACGATATTGGTGAAGCGATAGAAAAAGAAATTGAAGCGAAATTCTCGCCTTGCGAAGTGTTTATTCATCATGATCCCACTTCAGTGGTAGCCATTAAAACGGTTAATGTAGACCAAGAACCGCAATAGAAATAACATTAAGTTGAATGTGTATCAAACCACTGCAGTGCTTTTTTTAAGGCGGGGCTGCGGTACTGGTCTTGCTCAAACATAAGCTCGTGCCGCGCATTGTCGACAGTGAAAGGTTTGCCTTCAGGGCAAGACTGTTGGTGGTATTGGTGCAATTGCTGGCAGAAAGTGTTTTGCGCTTTATTACAAACGATCGTGTCGTTACCTGCCTGCATGACTAAGATAGGTGTAGTCAATTTAGCTAAATCTGCAAAAATATTTTTCTTAGCGATAATGGCTTCTTTGAGCCAATGAGTGGTGACGCCGCCCAATTTTATTTCTTTATTTTTCTGATAAAGTTCCACAAAAACTTGGTAGCGAACAGTCGATTGACTAAGCTCATTTTCAGCAAAAGGTGTGTCGTTAAAGGCCGTTTGTCCAATAAAATAATTAGCTTCAGCAGCTAAGCAAACGTTAAAAAAATCACCTAAATAAATAATCCCTTTGGCAAGCCAGTTAGCGATATTGCCGTAGTTAACTGCAATCATTGGCGAGGTTAACACCGCAGATTTTGCTGACAGTGGGTATAACTGCATCATGCGCACAGCAATGGCTCCCCCCATCGAATGTGCTAATAAATGGGGTTTTTTAGCGGGCGTTTTACTGGCATTATTTGTGGCACTTTCTATAACAACCTCATCAATAAATTTTTTAAGATCTTCGGCGTAGTCATCAAATTTTTTTACATAGCCTTTTTGGCTATCATTCAACAAACGTTGTGACAAACCTTGACCACGGTGGTCGACGATAAATATATTATAACCTTGCTGATATAAGTCAAAGGCGAGCTCTTGATACTTTAGATAGCTTTCAGACCGTCCGGTAACCAATACAAGGTTTTCTTGGTTTTTGGAGTCAGTAAAGGTTGCGTAATTTATTCTTATTTTATCGACGCCACTAAAAGATGAAAAATAACCTTGTTGCCAAAACTGTTTTATTTCAGTTGATAAGCGAGCACTAAGCTCACTTTCTTTGCCATAGTCATTACTATTGATTTTCGCTAAAGCCATGTTGTTTAATCCTAAGGTCGCATGACATTAGCGGTGATAACTCACTTATGCTCATCAGTTTTATGTCAGTGTTGTGCTTATTGGCAAAGTAATGGTTACAGATAAGCCACCAGAGTCGTTGTTTTTAGCACTAATTTCACCATTATGTGCTAATACTGCTTGCTGCGCTATCGCTAAGCCTAAGCCGGTGCCACCCGTGTTTCTATCTCGGGCTTCATCGACACGATAAAAAGGCTGAAAAAGTTTTTCGATGGTACCTTGAGGAACGCCATTACCGCTATCGCTAATGATAATCTTGATACTGTCTTGTTGATTGAGAATAACACTCGCCATAGAAATGACCACTTCACTGTGCTTTGGGCTATATTTAATGGCATTAATAATGACATTACTAAAAGCACTGCTTAATAAATTTTGATCTCCGGGTAGATCCAAAGAGAAAAAGTGCTTCATAGTAATTAAGATATGTTTTTCGTCAGCAAGGTACTGGCAGTCTTGACAGATATCGGCTAATAATTCATCAAGATGAACGGTTTGCAAATTAATTTTTTGAAAGGTGTTTTCTAATCGAGAAAGAGAAAGCACATCGCTTATCATTTCATTTAAACGGCTAACTTCTAGTTCACAGCGCGCGAGATGCTTTTTTTGCAGCTCGGGTTTGTTAATCGCTTGCTGAGCTAGGCCAACCGCAAGTTGTAAGCGAGTCATCGGCGAACGAAGCTCATGGGAAACATCGGCTAATAAACGCTGATTAGCGGTTAGATTTAATGATAACTTGTCGGCCATAGTATTAAAGCTGGTGGCAAGTGAACCCAGTTCGTCTTTTCTTTTATTGGCATGTTCGATACGGGCATCAAGCTGACCGTTACCAATATCGGTTGCCGCACGTCGTATTGCCAATATTGGCTTAATTAATGTTCGTGCTAATAACCAGGCTAATAGAGCACTGACCGCAATGGGGATGGCAAGTTTCAACCAATTGGGCAGTTGCATAATAAAGGAATCAAAATGTCGAGACTGACCTTTAATGGCTAAATATAGTTCGACGGGTTGATTATCTAAAATGATATTTTTAGGGCCGGTAATACGAGATCTCGGAAATTGAATCGAGGTGATGGCTGAAAAGCGATTTTTTTCTAGGTAGCTAACCAAGTCTTTTAAAAAACGGCTACTATCGGTGGTGAGCTGACCACTATCAATATTTCTGATAATAATAGCTTCATTAGGTGATTTTCCTCGATATCGCAAAAGTCCATCGGCTGAAGTATTATTCCTTTCAATATGTTTAGCGATACGGTTCAATTTTTTGAGGTCACCATGGTGCGCAGGCAAAACAATACTGTTCTGTGCTAACTGCGCTGAGATAAATCGTGTTGCTATAATAGAGCTTAAGGCGAACAGCCAAAACCATAAAAATATCTTAAAGCCAATCGATGAAAATGACTGTCTAATTTTATTGAGCATTAGTCATTTATCCCCGTGCTCTCTCCTGTGAGGAAGATATAACCCGCGCCGCGAATGGTTTTTAATTTATCACTTGCAGAAAACTCGAGTAACTTACGACGAATATTACTGATGTGCATGTCGATACTGCGATCAAAAGCACTCAGTTTACGTTTCAAAATTTGTTCTGATATTTCATTTTTACTGACGATTTGACTGGCATTATTCATCAGCAAAGCCAATATTTGAAATTCGGTACCGGTTAATTCAACTAACTGTTGATGGCAAAAAGCCTGACGAGTGCTATGTTCAAGCCTGACCTCATTAATTTGCTGATGGCTGATAGTACTTTCATTGGACTTAACTATTTTAATACGTCGTAAAATAGCTTTAATGCGTGCCAGTAATTCACGATGCTGAAAAGGTTTCGCTAAATAGTCATCGGCGCCTAGCTCTAAGCCTAATATTCTGTCGTCGTTATCACCTTTAGCTGTTAACATTAAAATTGGCGTTTTATGCTGGCCACCTAAGGCTTTTAATACTTCAAAGCCATTTAGTTTTGGCATCATAACATCAAGTAATATCAGTGAGAATTTTTCATCATAAGCACGTGCCAGACCACTAACACCATCATGACAGGCTTCTAATTCAAATCCTTCATACGAGAGATACTCAGTTAATAACTCAGTGAGTTCTTTGTCGTCATCGATGATTAATATTTTCTGTTTGCTCATGAGGTTTTGTTATCTTTTGTTAGTGTCGGTATTTGGCGTATCTTAATATTAACTTAACTGTTATTAGAAAACTGACTTTGTTGTTGCCTTTACAAAAACTTTACACTGCCTTGCGTTTCTTTGCGTTGCAAGGTTTATAGTTACCTCACTTAGATGAATGAATCGATTCACCGGGCTCGCTCAGTAATTGATTGATTAACTTATTCGATATTATTATCAATTTAACCCAGAGGTAAATCTTATGAAAAGTAAACTATCAGTTTTATTAGCAAGTGCAGTATTAACCTTATCCTTAGCAAGTACCGCAGCGTTGGCCATTAATAACGGCGATGGCGTTAACAATGACCGTCATGATGCCAAGCATACCGGTAACCATCAGCACAAATCAAAGCGTGGCATGAAAAGTGACTTTAAAAGAATGGCGAAGTATCTAGCGCTTACTGATGAACAACGTGAGCAGGCAAAGGTGATAAATAAAACGGCAAAAACAAGTGGTTTAGTATTGAAAGAGAGCATGCAAGGTTTTCATCAACAACGTAAAGCGTTACTGATGGAAGAGCACTTTAATGAACAAGCTTTTGTTGATTTACAAAGTCAATACCAAGATATTATTGCACAAAAAGCCTTAATTAAAGCAAAGAAAGAACACAGTTTTATGATGATATTAACGGAGGCACAAAAAGAAAAAATGCATTCACATCAAAAGCATCATGGGAGAAGAAAGCATCTTGCTGAGTAATCTTATTATCTAGCAATACTGAAAGAAAATATTTTAGACATGGTGCTTTCTACCGGTTGGTCATTATAACTTGCCGGGGTGAAACGCCATTTTTCTAATGATGAACGAATGGTATTACGAAAATAACTGACTCTGCCTTCACCATCGTATTGAATATCACGTACATAGCCATTTTTATCTATGGTGAATGTAACTTCTACATCTGTTTCAATACCTTTTCGCTTAGCATTGGCAGGGTATTTTGGGTATGTTGATGTCAGTAATTGCGCGGGTGCGTGTTCTGGCATGTAGTTAGTTGTCGATTCACTTGTCGAGGAAAGTACTTGCTCTATCATCTGTGAACGACGAGTTGTTGGTAGCGCTAAGTGCGAATTTATGGCTAATGGCTGCTTAGTCAAATCAGCTATTTGTGCAGCGTATGGGTTTTTTAATAATGAAGCTTTTTTGGTTGAGTCAGTGCGCTCAAAGGCTAATTCTGCTGGCGATTTACCCATAGTAACCGTTTGACTTAATGCCAATTGAGCTAAAGATTTGTTTACCTTTACTTGAGTACTAGGCTGTTCAGCTTGATTTTTTTGAACAGCCAAAGATTCAGTAAAATTACTTAAAGGTTCAGATTTAGCCTTTTTAAGCCCGACTAATTTATTGTTTACGACTGTCGCTAAGGTATCGACAGTATTCTTTTCTTGGGGATTGTTGGCATTACCCGTGTTTTTAGTACTGTCGTTGTTCTCAAAGTAAGCTTGTGCGACTACGAGCTCAGCATTTACTGGATTTTTATTGGTCTTTTTAGGAAAAAATGGCGCTATCATCTTTGCGGGTAGTTTGTTTTCTAAGGCATTACTTTCATTGCCTCGGTGTAATAATTGCTGCGCCAAAGAAGGTAACGCTATTTCATCGCCACTATCTGTGTATGTTTTGAAGTCATCATCGGCGCTGCGGTATAAAGGAATGGTATCAGTGCCTATATCTAAGCTAGGAATTTGGATGTATTTTTTACTGCCCACAGCAATAATTGAGAAAATAATGACGATAGACGCTAACCATTTTCCTGAGTGAGTGGTTGTTGAGCAGTGTTGGTCGTGGTCAACTAAACGCAGAACGCGTTGCTTTAAATCACCACCCGATGCCGCCATTGCCATAGCGGGAATAGAATGATGACGGTGGCTGTCACATATTGAAGCGGTATCTGCCAGAGTGTGCGCATAAGCAACAGGGTTACCACAATGCTGCACAGCAATATCATCACTACAATATTCACGCTCATTACGCATTTGCTTTGACACCCAACGCACAGCGGGGTGGAAGAATAAAAAGATTTCTACCAAGGTCTGAATGAAGTTAACTAGATAGTCATGTCGACGAATATGTGCCAGTTCGTGCAATATCAACATATCAAGTTGTGCGGGTGTTAAACCTGTCAACATAGTAACGGGAACAAGTACTATCGGCTTTAACCAACCTATTGCCATAGGCACATCATTTTTAAGCGAGATTAAAAGTCGAGGTGAACAGGTTAATTTTACTTGTTCAACTAAGTGCTGAAATCTGGCTTCAAGTTCAGCATTTGCCGGCGAGGTGCCTATTTTGGGTAGTTGATTAACATTATATAATTCGATGAACAGCTTTAGCGCTAAGGCAAAGCTTATTGTTACCCATGTTAATGATAAATAGGGTAAGAATTCAACCGCATTGGAGTACCAAACAGCAGTATTTTGGGCGTCATTATTTATGATATCGCCCAGCAAGATGCTGTTATTTAATAAAGGGCCAAATTGTGGAAAGTCAGCTTGAGAGATAATATAGAAAGTGAAAAAAGGCAGTAATAAATTAGCTACCATAGCCAATGACGCCATCGCATAACGCCATTGTGGTTTTTTATAAGAAGTAAAGGTTAATGCCAACTTTAGCGCAAGCGCAACGAAAATCCCTTGCCAAAGAAAATGGATAAGGGTTAACGATAAATTGTATAAAAATGGACTACTCATTAAATTAATCTGACATTATCCTTCCATGTTATAGCACTTTTTAGATTGTACTATAACAAGTGTAGCAGTTTTTACTTTTCTAGCTCATTAAGTAATTGACGAATGTCGGCAATTTCTTCTTTACTGGTTGATTCATCTAAAGCTCGCATCACTAATTTTGACGTTGAGCCACCAAAAGCCTTTGAAGCTAGGTCTTTTAATAATGAAGATTGTGTAAAGGTTTCACTATTTGATGGTGCATAGACATGGGCACGATTACTTTCGTCTCGAATGACCAAGGTTTTTTCATGCATAATTTGTAAAATCTTCAAAACAGTGGTGTAACCTGTCTTTTGCGTTTTACTGACAACATCATGTACCTGACGAACTGTTGCTGGACCAACTTTCCAGAGAACATTAAGCAAAGTTAACTCTGCTTCTGTAGGCTTGATATTTGTATTATCTCGAGCCATCTAAAATCCTTAATACTATGAATAATTATAAGTTATATACGAATGCAATCGTATCTTGTGTTGATAAAATGAGCAACACCTTTTGTTGTTAGTGGCTTTGTTTTAAAATATCACTATGATAACAAAGGTTTTTAAATTGAATTTATTTTTGATTTGCTCAAGGTTTAATGTAGTACGAGCGAGGTAGTTAGTAAAAATGGTAGCGATTTTTCGTGTGATATTAATTAAATGTTGACCGGTGATTTTCGATGGTGTTTGGCTGAGCGCCGTGATTACAGGGGGCAGTGAACTTATCGATAATCGAGAAAGACTTATTGCCCTGATTGCTGGTCGTACTGAACGTCAAGCTCCATAACATTTACCAAAATCTAGCAAAAAGCCAATAGCGTATTTCAGGAAATTCACTACTGACTCTTTAATGAACAAGGACTTTATGGTTAATCAGCGTTAACAATATTGGCGTAGAGTTCACCTAAACGGGTCACTGTACCTGGATGAGCATCAACATCAAACTCGATCATGCCAGGACCAAACGTTGACACTACCGTAGAGCCAAGTTTAAAACGTCCCATTTCATCACCTTTTTCAAAAGTGATCGCATCAGCGCCGTCAGCCGGGTAACTTTCTCTGAAAATTCCTTTGGCTCTAGGTGAAGTAATCGTACCTGCCCAAGTTGTTTCTATACTGGCAACTATGGTTGCGCCAACAAGGACCATAGCTAAAGGTCCTGATTTTGTATCAAAGATAGCGACAACACGTTCGTTACGAGAAAATAAGTTAGGCACGTTATTAGCGGTTAATGGGTTAACAGAAAATAAATCACCGGGTACAAAGATCATTTCGCGTAATGTTGCTGCCATCGGCATATGAATACGATGATAATCTTTTGGTGCTAAATAAATACAAGAAAACTTTCCGCCTTGAAAAGGCTTTGCGGTGTTATATGAACCACCCAGCAAGGTTTCCAATGAATAATCAAAACCTTTTGCTTGTATTAAACGTCCGTCTTCAATATCGCCTTGCTGACTAATAGCACCGTCAACGGGATAGCAGAGGGTTGTTTCATTGTTATCAATAGGGCGCGCACCATCTTCAAGTTCGCGGGTAAAAAAATCGTTGAAGGTGGTAAAGTCTTCGGCATTCTTAAGCTTTGCTTCTGACATATTAATGCCGTAATGCTTGATAAATGCTTCAATGGCTTTCGTGGTTACTCGGCCACATTCTGCAGCGGCAAATTTTCCAGCTAAACGCGAAATCAAATGTTTAGGCATAATGTATTGAAGGGTGATTTTTAATTTATTTAAAAGCACTGAATTTCCTTTATATTATTAATATTAATTTAGTCGTTAAAACGAGAGGTTAATTTATTATCGCCTAAACTGGCTAAAATTCGTTGAAAGCTCGCTAAACGTTTTGGATGTATTTTCATTTCTTCACCGGCGGCTATTAATGCACAACCAGGATCATTTTGGTGTTTACAATCTCTAAATCGGCAACCACCCAAGTAATCTTCAAATTCAATAAAGCCACCATAAACTTCTGCTGGCGTTAAATGCCATAAGCCAAACTCTCGAATACCGGGTGAATCAATTAAATCACCACCTTGTTCAAAATGGTATAAGCGAGCAACTGTTGTTGTGTGTTGACCTAGACCAGAGTTCTCAGAAACTATTTTTGTCATTAAACCCAGTTCAGGCATCAAGGTGTTAGTAAGTGTTGACTTACCCACGCCAGATTGACCTACAAAGATACTGGTATGTTCGCTAAGTTGTTTCTTAAGCTCTTCTATACCGTGTTGAGATTCATTACTGACATAAATTACCTGATAACCAATCTCACGATAAATATCGAGATGTTGCTCAATTTCAGCTTTACTGGCTTTATCAAGTAAATCAGTTTTATTGAGTAAGATAACGGGTGTGATACCTGTTTGCTCTGCAGCCACTAAATACCGGTCGATAATATCAGGGTTAAAGGCAGGTAACACCGAAGAGACAATTAATATTTGTGTGATATTTGCCGCTATGGGTTTTACGCCGTCATAAACATCTGGACGACTTAATACTGACGTTCGCTCATGAACCGCTTCAATGACTCCTGAAATACTGTGTTGTGTTTCTTTGCCTCTGCGCCATAAAACTTTATCACCACAGACCAAAGATTTAACGCCGCGGCGTATATTACAACGTATGCAATCACCATTTTCTGCTTCTACATCGGCATGCTGGCCAAAGCGACTGAGAATAGTCCCGTTTTCAGGCTCTCCCAACTCAGTATCTTGCCATTGCACTTGCTCTGGTTTATTACGCAGTTTTTTAGCTTGATTATCTTTAATGCGCCTTGTCTGACCTTTAGTCAGTTTTTTTAGCTTAGACATGGAGTTTTATCATGATAATTATGGAGTTTCACTCGTCTTTTAAAAGGGTAATGCGACAAAAAGTTTTAATCACAGTTCATTGTCACGTATTATACTGACTAAATCACCATTCATCTAATATACTTGTAATAGTAATATCAGTCTCACTTAGTTTGTTACCTTGCTGTGGCGAAGAAAACAAATGAAGATAAGGCGCTTGATTGAATAATCGTGAGCTATTGCGATTAAGAGCAACTTAGCCTTGGCGTACTTTAGGGGGCACAAGTGGGTGATAATTTAATGGTATTGGTATCAGTAAAACAGTTGGCATTTTAAGGAAGCGGCATGACAGGTAACGAGACAAATTTAATTTGGTTAGATTTAGAAATGACAGGCCTAGAACCCAATACAGATGTGATTTTAGAGATTGCCAGCATAGTGACTGACAGTCAGTTAAATATTTTAGCTGAAGGACCTGTTTTTGCTATTCACCAAAGTGATGAGGTGTTAGACAATATGAGTCAGTGGTGTATCGAACACCATGGTCAATCAGGCTTAACTACACGTTGTCGTGAAAGTGTTAGTACGCTAGTCGATGCTACCGAGGCGACGATTAAGTTTGTTGAACAATATGTGCCAAAAGGTAAATCACCGATGTGTGGTAATAGCATTGGGCAGGACAGACGCTTTATTAATAAATATATGCCTGATTTTGAAGATTACTTTCATTACCGGAATATAGACGTTAGCACGGTTAAAGAATTAGCGCGTCGCTGGAAACCTGAAGTGTTAGATAAAGTGGTGAAAACGGGCGCTCATTTAGCGCTTGATGATATTTTAGAGTCAATTGCTGAAATGAAAGTTTATCAAGAACACTTCTTTAAACTATAACGCTCAGCAATAATGTATAAATCAAAGCGCTTAGGGCGCTTTTTTTATGCACGCTTTTATCTGCGCGTTTTTAACTGGACACTCACTATAAGTTTGCCACGCGCTTTTATCTGGACACTCACTATAAGTTTGCCACGGGGTAAAAAAACTTGAAGGTCAGACCAGTTTGCGCGACACTTAATTAAAATTAACAGCAGGCAAATAAATTATGGCGAACAAATTTGGAAAAATAATCAGTAAAGTTAATAGAATGCCGCGCTTTATGCGCTCTTTTTTACTGACTAAAATTTTCTGTTCGACAGTAAAGTATGCTGGTACTTCATCAATAAAGTTGATTTCTGTTTCTCATACCAAAGCGGTATTATCGTTAGAAAACAAAAAGAAAGTACAAAACCATATTGGTGGTGTTCATGCCATTGCTGCGGCATTATTGGCAGAGTCGGCGACGGGTATCGTTTTTGGGATGAATGTTCCCGACACTTGTGTACCGCTATTGAAAAGTATGACATTTCATTTTCAAAGACGAATGCAGGGAAATTTGTCTGCGGTAGCTGTATTAAGTCTCGCTGACATAGAACAAATAGAAAATGCGGATAAAGGCAGTTTGATGGTCAGTGTCGAGATTACTGATGAATCTGATCAACAGCCTATTGTTTGTGAAATGGAGTGGGCTTGGGTAACCAAAAGACGTTAAGTTTGAGAAGATAAAAAGAACCTGTAAACGCGCTGATTGATTTGACCTTAGTCGGCTATGAGGCGCGTTATTTTTAAAACAGCTTACTCATATCGTTATTAAAAACCGTTGATTCTTAGTGACAATTCCTTACACTGTATTTTTAACTAAATTTACCGTTGAAGGTATTGATCAATATGGACGCTACTCGTTACTTTTTTCAGCAATTATCAGGACGATTTTTTCGGATTGCTTTACTTTCATTTATTCTCTTTAGCGCCTTAACCGCTCTGTTAGTTCTTCGTGATAATCAAGTGACCTCGTTAGTAGAGAACGAGCTGCCATCGTTAGCGAATAAACAACAACAACAACAACAAATTTTAATCACTTATCTAGCCTTAGAAAATTTAGCTAAACGTATTGATGCCAAAAATTTATCTGCTGACTATGAGGTCGCCCAACAGCAAATTAATAAAATATCTTTACTGGTAAAAAATAATAAAGCTCAGCTTGATTTGATGTATGTTGGCCATAAAGAATTTTCAGGTGTTATTGATAAACTTAGTGAAAATCATCAGAGAAACACTCAACTTAAGCAAAATACCATTATTCAACTGCAGTTAATTAATGATCAATTAACGGTTGAGATTAAGGAAAAACAGCGACAAAAAAGTCTGCTGTTACAGCAACTCAATTCAGATAAATACACAGATAAAGTCACCGCAACCCGCGCTAAGGCCTATGTAAAACAAATTACAGAACTGAGTGACTTACAACCATTACAACAAACCATTATCCGTGCACTATTAGCCTTTCAACAATTGAATTTACAGTCTTCTATTTTAGATTTTGATGATGTTAGTACCGAGCTAAAGCAAGTATTAACAACCTTTCTCCCAGAAGAAAGCACGGTTAGCCAACAGGGTGAGTTATTAACGCTACAACTTAATACTTTAGAGCAATTATTATTTTCACAACAGAATTCGGTAGCCAAGTGGCGCAGTCATTTACGGTTATCTCGTTTATATGTCGAATTTATTGAGCAACAACAACAAAAATTACAGTTGTTAGTGCTTGAATCTATACCACCAGGGCCTTTATCTGCAGATAAAAAATTACGATTAATCGATTGGCTGCCTACTGAGATAAATGATTTTTTAGAAAAGCAAAACCTCAATATTAACAATCAAGATCTACAAGCAACTGTGCTTAGTGTGATCGCACTACTATTTGTGCTGTTATTGTCGATGTTATTTAAAAGTAAAAGCAAAATAAAAAAATATGGCCAAGAGAGTGTGCAATTATTTAGGCTGTTCATTGAAAAAAGAGCAAAGGATAGTGATGCAAAACTGACCCCAGACGGTTTTAATTCAATGGAAAATAAAGAAATTGCCGAACAGCTTGAAACCGCGCTCGAAACAATGATTAACCCTGAGCACAGTGAGCAAGAGTATCAGCAACAGCTTAGTGAGCAGCAAGCCGCTAATGACAATATAAATCAACAAAATGAAGAGATTAAAAAATTAAAAGCGTCCCTACAGCAACTTGCATTAACCCATAATAAGCAAATTTTAGAGCGACAATCACAAAACAATGAAAACACTGCAAAGTTAACCAATATGGTGGTGCGTAGTATGTTGCAAAGCCAAAGTGTTTCTATTGGTGCTGGTGTTACTTCGGTACAAGTTTATCGACAACTTGCGCGTATTTTTGATTGCTGTCAACAACACAAAATTCGCAGTGAATTTTTATCTGCGGTCAAACCTATGACGCTAAGCGATGTTGCTTTGCACAATGAAATTGACGCGGCATTACTTAATATTATTGCCGATGCCCATTTACAGCGTAATAAAATTTATTACCAACAAGATCCACAATTGTTAACTGCTGCGAAAGTTGACGTACGCTTATTTCACCGGCTGTTAAGTGGCCTATGCCGATTACTGCTTGCTGATTTATTTAAAGCTAATTTACATATTAGTACCCTTGTTATCGATAAAAATGAAGGCCAGCAAATTGTTCGTTTTGATTTTTCTGTGACCAGCAAAAAAACAATCGCAAAGCTACCCGAGGCCCTCGAGTGCTTATTATTAGACGAGCGCCTTGAGTCAGCAAAAACCAATACAAACGATACCCTTGATTACTTATGCTTACTGTTTGATTCACTTAACGTCACAGATAAAAATGTGCAGTTACAAGAAAAGGGTTACCAGTTCTGCTTTACTCTGCCGATAGGTTTTGCTGATGTAGCACAAGAGATATCGGTAGAGCGTATTAATTTAAAGCAAGCCAATATTTTGTTGTTATCAAGTGATGCCAACATTTGCAGTATTACAGAAAAAGCGATCACTTCAGCTAATGGCATAATAACTACCTTAGCCGATCCGGAACAAGTTATTGAACAACTGAGTACCGCGCAGTTAATTGATAAAAGCATTGATGTCGTTATGTTGGCCAGTGACCTTTATGTAAAATCAGTTGAAAAAATACAGCAACAGATATCAAGTTTATCGATAGATATTCGGCCAAAGCTTTTTGTTATGCAACCTTATCTTAATGCGCCTTTAGAGCGATATGGCTTGTTTGAACAGACAGAAACGCCATTGCAAATACTCACACTTCAGCAAAGCTTAGCTGATTTTTTAACGACAGAACAAACGACTAACCATCAACTTTCCGCCAGTGTGTTTAATAAACATCAGTATTTATCGACCCAAGTTGAAGTGCTCTTTGCGGTAGAAAATCCAAGTAAACAGTTAACTTTGCTGCGTATTTTACAATGGTTAGGACTACAGGTGAAAATTGTCTGTCAGCCTAAAACAATGACTCAATTGTGGAGCTCTGGAAGATACTTATTGTTATTTACCGAATTTGAACAATCACCTTTTATTAAAATGTCCGCTGGAAAAAGTGTACGCCGTGACATTTTTACTTTTAATCAAAGTAATTTCTCCGTTGAAGACTCACCAAAATTGGCAGATAAGTGGGCTGTTTCTATTTTACCTGCTTTGCATGATGTCGATGCTTTGGTGCTACTTTTACAGCCTTGGTTGAAAGCAAAGCCAACTAAAGTGGTTGCTATTAATACAGTAAAAGCACAAAGTAATAAGACTAAAGAGCATAATAATATTGACGCTGAACTGTTAAAAACAACTGAAAAGCTTGATGACGTATTATCGAACTTAGATTTAACACCCGCTGCGAAAACAAATCAACCTGAACCTTTTAACCTTGAACACTATGCAAAAAATCAGGGCTCTGCAGAATTGGCAATGTTAATGCTAGATGACTACCTTGCTGATATTGATGACGCGATGAAAAAATTATCAACGGCACTAGCGGTACATAATTACCCATTAGCGATGAGTCTAACGAGTAGCATGTTTACAACCAGTAAAATATTAACCGCTAACGACTTTATTGATATTAGCCAACAGCTATTATTTAGTCTTACGTCAAATACGGTCATAGAACATCAACAAGTTATGTCGTTATTTAGCCAATTAAGCGAACAGCAACGCCTGTTAAATGAGTTTGCTGAGGCAATATAATATGACTACTGGGATATTAGTTAAATGAGTTTTAACGCTGAAAAAGAAATGGATGTTGCTAGTCCTTGTGTTGGAATTTTTTTAAATGCTTGGTTAATGTGTTTACAGGGATGCTAGTTAAATGAGTTTTAAAACTGAAAAAGAAATGGATGTTGCTAGCCCTTGTGTTGGGATTTTTTTAAATGCTTGGTTAATGTGTTTACAGGGATACTAGTTAAATGAGTTTTAAAACTGAAAAAGAAATAGACGTTGCTAGTCCTTGTGTTAGAAACTGCTGTTTAAATGCTTGGTTAATGTGTTTACAGGGATACTAGTTAAATGAGTTTTAAAGCTGAAAAAGAAATAGACGTTGCTAGCCCTTGTGTAAGAAATTGCTGTTTAAATGCCGATGATGTCTGCCTTGGTTGTTTCCGCCATATTGATGAGATTTTGGCGTGGACAAGCTATAAAAGTAAAGAAAAAATAACGGTAATTAACAACTGTCAACAAAGACGAATAGTGATTCAAAAGAAGCACGATTAAGGTAAAAGTTAAATGGAAATTACTGAACAAAGTGAATTAGACGATTTTTCACAACTTACCGTGCTGATAATAGACGATAACCGGTTAGTTCATGACACCTTAAAAAGAGGATTGTATGATATCGGCATTAATCACGTAAAATGTGCAGAAAGTGCTTATTACGGTATAAGGTTATGTGAAACAACACGTTTTCATATTGTTATTTGCTCATTCAATGTAAATAGTGATAAAGACGGTTTTCATTTACTCGAAGAATTAAAATTCAGAGGTCATGTTAATAAAACCACGGTTCTTATTTTTCTCAGTACTGAAACGAATGAGTCTCTTGTTAATTCAATTGTCGAATTACAGCCCGATGACTTTTGGGTAAAACCACTCGCCCCTAAAACAGTGCAACAACGTTTAATCCATACCTTGCAAACTAAAAAGCAATTATTCAATATGTATCGAGCGACTGATACTAAGAGTTTTTCGAAAGTTATATATTTTGCTGACCGCCATCTTGTTAATCAAAGTTTACACCAATATCACCCCAATATATTGCGGATGAAAGGTGAGGCTTACTTAAGTCTTTTAGAATTTGAAACGGCAGAATCTTTTTTTAAAAGCCTATTGAAAACCTATACCTACGCTTGGGTTTATTTAGGCTATGTAAAGTCTTTGTTAAAGCAAGGGCGTATAAACGAAATTAATGAACTGATTGAAAAGTTAATTAATAAGCCCGCTACTCGATTTGGGGCTCATGATATGCTGGCGCAATATTATATTGAGCATGAGCAATATGAAAGAGCCTACGATGAGATAAAAAAAGCAACTGCGTTGTCGCCACGAAATATTGAACGTAATAAAAAATCATGGGATTTAGCACGACTCAATCATGACCATGAAGGACAATATATAGCGACACGAAATATCGCCCAGCAAGCGAAAAATTCTATTCATGATTCACCCGAATTGCTCTTAAATGTTATTCGTTCAGGCATTGATTTAGCGGCGGCTATTACTGACGAACGATCCTTTAAAGTTTTGCAGCAAACAGACAAGCATATTAAGCAACTTCAAAATGATTATAGCGACGCAAATGAGTTTAAACAGCAGTTATTAGTGATCCAAGCACGGTTATATATTGTTCGTGAACAAAAAGAGAAGGCCACTAAACTTGTTGAAAACCATGTTAATTTTATTGCGTCACCGCAAATTGAAGACAACCTAGATAAAGTGAAAGTCTTTCACGAATTGGGTATGCGCGAAGAAGCGCTAACAATGTTAGAGATTATCGGTAAACAAGTCTCAGGTGATTCATTAACGAGCCAAGTGATCAATAAATATATTGAGCAAGAAAGTCTTGAGCGTGCTGAAATTAATTTTTCACCCAAACAACTGAACGATATGGCGATTGAACATTTCGAAAAAAATCGTTTACAGCCCGCGCTTAAGGCTATTCAGCAAGCTCTAAGATTAACACCTCATAATATTAAATTAACGATGCGTATGTTAAAAATATTGGTGGTGATTAAACAAAGTAATGAATTTGATGAAAGTCACCAAAAACTGGGCGATGAAGCGCTTGCTCTACTTTTGTCTGCGAACATTAAAAACAGCGGTGTTGAGTCTATAGAACAGTTAAAAATAAAGTGGCAGCAAGCTGAATCAACTGAGCCTGCTAAGCATCTCTAGGTAAACCTTTTTCAACACTGCGGATCAAGCGCTCGGTTAATCGTTGATTTTTTATTGGAAAGTCACTTTGCTGTTTTGCAGCGATTCGCTTATTGTCTTGTTGATGCAATGCCCAATTAATATGTTCAGCAACCATAAGCTCTGCGGTTGCTAACTTATTATTTAACGCGTTAACATTTTCTGCACTATATGGCGCATTACCGATTGCAACGGAAATATTTCGTTGCCAGCTATTAAAACCAATACGGCGAATAGGAGACCCCTCTGTTTTATTGAGAAAGGTCGCTTCATCCCAGCTAAATACGGTTAATAATTCAACATTATCAAGATTTTGGCGAGGGGAAAAGTCGCCTTCGTGACTGATGTTAGCAAATTTATTCCATGGGCAAATGAGTTGGCAATCATCACAGCCATAAATTCTATTGCCAATTAACGGCCTAAACTCTTCTGGAATTGCGTCACGCAACTCGATGGTTAAATAGGATATACAACGGCGAGCGTCTACAACATAAGGAGCCACTATCGCTTGGGTTGGGCAAATTTTAATACAAGAAACACAACTACCGCATTCATTGGCTGTTTTTTCATTAGTCGGTAACGGAATATCAACTAATAGTTCACCAAGGAAAAACCATGAACCGGCACTTTTGTTAATTAATAACGAATGTTTACCGACCCAGCCTAACCCTGCTTTTTCTGCTAAAGGTCGCTCTAAGATTGGTGCTGAGTCAACAAATGGGCGAAAGTTGAAGGTTTCACAGTACTCACTAATTTTATCACCGAGTTGTTTGAGGCGTTTGCGCATTAATTTATGATAGTCTCGCCCCAAGGCATAGCGGCTGATATAAGCATGGTCTTTCTTTTTGAGCGTACGGGCAAATTTTGCTCCGGGGGGTAAATAATCCATGCGAACACTGATCACCCGCGTTGTTCCTTCAACAAGCTCTTGGGCGCGTGCTCGCATTAAACCATGCTTTTGCATGTAATCCATTTCACCGTGATAATTATTTTCTAGCCACGTTGTTAAGGCTTGTTCATGACTTGATAAGTCAATATCACTGAAACCTATTTGCGAAAAGCCTAATTCTTGACCCCAAAGCTTGATTTTTTCAGCTAATTCTTGATAGTTAATATTAGGTGTTGTCATAGTTAACATGTCATCGCAGTACAATTTGGTAAAGGGAGATAGAAATGGAAATAAAACTGTTGAGTGCAAGCTTACCACAAGCTGCTTTTTCCGCGAAGCAAGTGTTAGCTAATGAAGCAAAAGTTGCTGCTATAGAAAATATTGAAATGTATTCATTGATGAAAAATGCAGGTCAGGCTGTTTTTCAGCATATCAAGCAAAAATATCTTCAAAATGAAAATGATATAGGTCAAAAAATAGCTACCCAAAAGCTGTTAGTTATTTGTGGAAAAGGTAATAACGGTGGTGATGGGTTTGTGATTGCACGTTTAGCTGTGCAAGCTGGTTTTCAGGTTTCTGTGCTACTAACGGCAAAACCAGAAGAATTATCCGGCGATGCCTTACGTGCTTACCAAGCTTACATCAATGTTAATAAAGTTGAAAATGGCTTGATTATATTTGATCAAAAAACGGCTAATGTTGAAATGGTAGCGAATTTTCAAGGTAAGTTAATTATTGATGCACTATTTGGTATTGGTTTTAAAGGACGCCTACCAGAAACTCTAGTGACATTAGTTACTTCTATTAACCAGCATTTGGCAAAAGTGATTAGTGTTGATGTGCCTTCAGGTTTATGTGCAACTACAGGTGTTGTTGAAAATACGGCAATCATTGCTAACAGTACTGTAACTTTTATTGCTCTAAAGTGCGGTTTAGTGACGGGACAAGCCATTAACCATGTTGGGGAAATCTATTTTGCTGATTTAGCATTAGGTCAAGCATTTACAGAGCAAGTGAAGACCAATATCACGGTTTTTGGCAACGAAGTTTTTGCTGCTTTACCTAAACGCAAAGCAAGCAGCCATAAAGGAAATATTGGATTATTACTGGCTGTTGGGGGCGGAGAAGGCTTTGCTGGTGCGATACGTTTGTCGGCAGAGGCGTCATTGCGCAGTGGTGCTGCATTAGTGAGTGTTTGTTGTCATAAAAATAATCGAGCATTAGTCTTTAATGGCCGCCCAGAATTAATGTTAGCGCCTAGTTGCGCAGATCAACTTGTGGGATCAATGACATTAAGTAAAGCTAAGGCTTATGTGCTTGGCCCTGGTTTGGGTCAAAATGAGTGGAGTCAGGCATTATTTGATTTAGTGCTGGCTCAAAAAAAATTATGTGTAATTGACGCCGATGGTTTGAGTTTGTTGGCGCAAGCTTACCAACAAAATTTATTAACGGATAAAATTAAAAGTAACCATTGGGTTTTAACGCCACATCCCGGTGAAGCTGCAACGCTGTTAAATTGCACTGTGACAGAAATAGAGCGAGATCGTTTTAGCGCCGTAAAAAAAATAGCCCAACAATATCAATGCGTGAGCGTATTGAAAGGTGCAGGGAGTTTGATAAGTGATGGTCAACAGGTTTGGGTGAACACAACGGGTAATTCAGGCATGGCAAGCGGAGGCATGGGTGATGTGTTATCAGGTATTATTGCGTCATTGCTAATGCAAAAAATCTCGTCAGAAAAAGGGGAGGAACTGCAAGCGCGAACTGATTTTGCAAAGCTTACAGCCTTGGCCGTTTATATTCATGGTAAGGCTGCTGACATTATTGCGCAAAAGCATGGAAAAATTGGTATGCTAGCAAGTGACCTATTGCCAGTTATACGGCAGCTTATAAATAATAAATTTTAGAAAATAATTGATGAAAGAAATGCTTACAAACAAAAACTACTTTTTAGCTGATGAATCAGCAACTATAGCTATGGGTAATAAATTAGCTGATATTGTAAAAAAAGAACTAAAACAAGGTATTGTTGTATATCTTTACGGTGATTTAGGTGCGGGAAAAACCACCTTAACTCGAGGTTTTGTGCAAGGTATGGGGCATATTGGCCACGTAAAAAGCCCAACCTATACTCTCGTTGAACCTTATGAATTACATGACTGGTTAGTTTATCATTTTGATTTATATCGCTTGTCAGATCCTGAAGAACTAGAATATATGGGCATTCGAGATTATTTTGCAGATAACTGCTGTTGCTTTATTGAGTGGCCAGAAAAGGGGCTAGGTATGATCAAGGCACCTGATTTGCGTATCGACTTAGCGTATAGTGAAGAGCAAAGAACCATCAACATACAAGCAAAGACCCCTTTGGGTGAGCTCGTAGTAAATGCGCTTAGTTAATGTGCGCTAATAGACGCAAAAGGAAAGGGCAGCAGTAAATGAATATTCGATCGTTATTATTAGCTATGTTATTAACCGTTAGTGTTTTCTTTGAAGCGCAGGGTAATAGCATCGATGGCGTTCGTGTCTGGCCAGCCCCGGAAAATACCCGTATTGTTTTTGATCTCAGTGAACAGCCTGATTATAAGTATTTCAGTTTACAGAATCCTCAGCGTTTAGTCATAGATTTTAACAACAGTAAGAATCATGTTTCGTTTAAGAATATCCTTAAAAAGGATAAACGCATAAAACTGATCCGCACCAGTAAATCGCGTATTAAAGGCACAACACGTTTAGTATTAGAATTAGCGGATAATTACTCTTTGGCTGTTTTTCCGCTTGCACCAGCTGGACAATACGGTAACCGTTTAGTGATTGATTTATTCGATGAAGAAAAAATAAACCAAGGCGACCATACCCCCAAAAACGATCATCGAGATATTCTTATTGCCATTGATGCTGGCCACGGTGGTGAGGATCCTGGTTCTATAGGGGGTAAAGGCAGCTATGAAAAACGTGTTACGTTAGCGATTGCTAAAAAACTTGCTACCTATATTAATAATGAAAAAGGGATGAAGGCGGTAATGGTGCGCGATGGAGACTATTATGTTTCGGTCGGTCGACGTAGTGAAATAGCCAGAAAAAACCAAGTGGATTTTTTAGTGTCAATCCATGCCGATGCCTTTAGAACACCTCAACCTAACGGAGCCTCAGTTTGGATTGTATCGCACAAACGGGTTGAGTCAGAAATGGCCAAATGGCTGCGTAACCGCTCGAACAACTCCGAGCTTTTAGGTGGTGGCGGTGGTGTTATTAAAAATACCCGCGATGATAACTTGGCAAAAACCTTAGCAGATATGAATAAAGAGCATTCGCAGGGTGTCAGTATTAGCATGGCGAATAGCGTACTAAAACAACTGAAAAAAATTACTAAAATGCACAAGAAAGTTCCCCAACATGGTAATTTTGGTGTGTTGAAATCTTCAGATATCCCCTCGATTTTAGTTGAAACAGGTTTTATTTCTAACCATAGAGAAGAGCAAAATTTAAACTCTAGTGCTCATCAGCGCAAGCTCGCTAAAGGTATTTTTAAAGGTATTAAAGACCATTTTATGATTCAACCGCCGATGGGCAGTTATTATGCCTCTATTGAAACACGACAACATAAAATTACTCGCGGTGAATCTTTATCTGTGGTTGCACAACGCTATAGTGTTTCAGTACGAGAATTAAAAATGGCAAATAGTTTAACCTCAAATACCGTTCGCATAGGTCAAACCTTAACCATACCTCGCGCCGATTAATTTATTATAAATAGTTAACAGATCAAAATTTATGACCATAGAAATCCTTCCAGCACGCCTAGCTAACCAAATTGCTGCCGGTGAAGTCGTAGAACGTCCTTCATCAGTGGTGAAAGAGTTAGTTGAAAACAGCTTAGATGCTGGCGCAACGACCATTAAAATAGACATTGAAAAAGGTGGCGCTAAACGTATTCGTATTAGTGATAATGGCTCGGGTATTGTTAAAGATGAACTAACGTTAGCGCTAAGTCGTCATGCGACCAGTAAAATTAAAGATTTAAATGATTTAGAAGGTATTTGTAGTTTAGGGTTTCGTGGCGAAGCACTGGCAAGTATTAGCTCAGTCTCACGTTTAACGTTGACGTCAAAACCTGCTGAGCAAGAATCAGCTTGGCAAGCCATTGCCGAAGGGCGAGATATGGCGGTAGCCTTACAACCCGCTGCACATCCTAATGGCACGACCATTGATGTTGTTGACTTATTTTTTAATACCCCCGCGAGACGAAAATTCCTTCGTACTGAAAAAACAGAGTTCACTCATATTGAAGAGGTCATTAAGCGTATCGCTTTGGCGCGCTTTGACGTTAGTTTTATTTTGTCACATAATCAGAAAGTGATTAAGCATTTTAAATCAGTCAATAATAAAAGTTTATACGCAAAACGTGTAGCACAAATTTGTGGTCAAAAGTTTATTGAGCATTCACTGGAAATTGACTGCCAGCATGGCGATTTACAATTATCAGGTTGGGTAGGGCTACCAAGCTTTGCCCGTAACCAAAATGATTTATGCTTTAGTTATGTGAATGGCCGTATGATGCGAGACAAGTTAATTAATCACGCCATTCGTCAAGCTTATAGTCATCTGTTACCTGCGGATACTTACCCAGCTTTTGTGCTGTTTCTGGTGCTTGATGTCCGAGAAGTTGATGTAAATGTTCACCCAGCAAAACATGAAGTACGGTTTCATCAAGGGCGTTATATTCATGATTTTATTTATTCGGTTTGTCATAACGCGTTAAGCGAAAATGCTAATGTTGGCTTATTGCCTGAACCAGAAAATCAACCCTCGGCTACTTTACCACTTCAGCCTGAAAGCCATGCGGTAAATTATAGACAAGACAATCAGCTTGAGTCAGATGAAACCGGGCAGCAATTAACGCGTGATTATATTAAGCCATTGACGAAAGTTACCGATGTTCAAAGCGAACCCTATCAAGGTAGCAAGCCAGGTAGTCAAAAGAATTATTCATCTTATACGCACAGTAATAACCAAGTGAGCAGAAATGCTGCGCAAGCTTATCAAACATTGATGACGCCTTTGTCTAGTGGAAAGTCAGATGAAGACAGTGGCGCTCTGCCAATACACGAGGTGAATGAAAATGAGCACTTAGTGTTAACCAAGATTATTGATGAAAAATATGCGGTGATAACGTTAGACAATGAACTACGTTTATTGGCATTAAACAAAATAGAGCAAGCGGTTAAATTCTTCGAAGTAAAAAACAGATGGCAGCATAATTTTGTTAGCCAGCCGTTACTATTGCCAATTAAGATATCGTTAACGCAAGCACAAGTCACTTTTGTTGAAGCGCAGACTGATGCACTGAAAAAAATAGGTATTGTCGCGAGTGTTTTATCTAAGAGCAGCATACAAGTACGAGAGTTTCCGGCCTTGTTAAGAAATAAAGATGTAAATTTAAGTGTTAATAAGCTCTTAACTCTTTTGTGTTTAGAAGATGGACAAGAATTAACAAATAGTGATTGGCAACAAGCCTTTGCAAGTTTATTATCCGCTGATTCTTACGATAACCAACAAGCTAAAAGCCTACTCCGTTTGAGTCAGCAACAATTAAATCCTACCTTTGAGCAGCAGCTACGCTTGAATTCGGTATTGATAGACCTCACATCATCAATAAGAATGTTAACGAATGCTACTTAAATTGATGCCTGACGCTTTATCAACAAACAATATTGACAGTAAAAACCGTAAATTACCGCCAGTCATTTGTTTGATGGGGCCTACTGCATCAGGTAAAACAGCGTTAGCAATGGCATTACATGATGCCTTGCCATGCGATATTATCAGTGTTGATTCTGCGCTTGTTTATCGTGATATGGACATTGGTACTGCAAAACCAACAGCAGAAGAATTAGCAAAGTATCCGCATCGATTAATTAATCTAATTGATGCCAGTGAGAGTTACTCCGCCGCTGATTTTTGTCGTGACGCTTTAGTAGAAATTGAGAAAATTAGGGCGAATAACCGCATACCTTTATTGGTTGGCGGTACTATGATGTATTTTAAAAGCCTGATTGATGGTATTTCGCCTCTGCCGGCGGCCGATGTAAAAATTCGCCAAGGCATAGCCGACGAAGCTGAACAATTTGGCTGGGAGAACATCCATCAACAACTTGCTAGCGTAGACCCGGTTTCTGCCGAACGTATTCACAAAAATGATCCGCAACGATTAATGCGGGCATTAGAAGTTTACCGCCTAACGGGCAAAAGTATGACCGACTTAACGAAAGTTAAGGGTGAACGACTCAGTGGTGATGTTTTACAATTTGCTATCTCACCGCAAGAGCGTAAAGATTTACATGCTCGTATTGCGCTTAGGTTTGAACAGATGATTGAACAAGATTTTGAATCAGAAGTTGTTAAGTTAAAGCAGCGTGACGATTTGCATGAAAATTTACCCGCTATTCGTTGTGTTGGTTATCGACAGATGTGGGAATATTTAGATGGTGAAGTCGACCATGATGAAATGGTTTTCAAAGGCATTTGTGCGACGCGACAACTGGCTAAACGACAGTTAACTTGGTTGAGAAATTGGCCAAATTTACAATGGTTGCATATGGAAGACGAAAATAATTTAAAACTAATTATGTCTTCAGTAAGCAAACTTTAAACCTTGATGTATAATAAAAACAGTTGCATAGTAAGTAACTAGTTTTCTAGAGAAAAAACTCTTACATACATTTATTAAAAATAACAAAAAAGGGGCCAAACAATGGCAAAGGGGCAATCTTTACAAGACCCATTTTTGAATGCTTTACGACGTGATCGCATTCCGGTAGCAATATATTTAGTTAATGGCATTAAACTACAAGGACAAGTAGAGTCCTTTGATCAATTTGTTATTTTACTTAAAAATACAGTGAGTCAAATGGTCTATAAACACGCCATTTCTACTGTTGTTCCTTCACGGGCAGT
The DNA here is from genome assembly GCF_014077245.1 of Colwellia sp. BRX8-9. NCBI lineage: Bacteria > Pseudomonadati > Pseudomonadota > Gammaproteobacteria > Alteromonadales > Colwelliaceae > Colwellia > Colwellia sp. BRX8-9. The sequence goes on along the minus strand of NZ_JACGVN010000011.1, from coordinate 52,838 downwards.
TTCTACGATGCCAGCACCACAAACTGGTGATTATAGTCAGGAACAGCAAGATTAATGATTTCGTTGAGTTTGGTTGTACACCAAATATTACGTGTCCAAAAGTTTCTTTTGGTTTAACTATTTAGTTTATAGGTAATACTCAATTGTTTGATCGTTATCAAGCAGGTGAACAAGCTATTCTTGTTCACCTCGATTTCCCTGATGAAAATGCGCGCGAAGACTTACAAGAATTTGAAATGCTTGTTAGCTCTGCGGGCGTTAACGCGCTTGCAATTGTTACAGGTAAACGTACTACACCTCATACTAAATTCTTTGTTGGTAGTGGTAAAGCTGAAGAAGTTGCCGAGGCGGTAAAGTTACATCAAGCCAATGTGGTACTTTTTAATCATGCACTTTCTCCTTCACAAGAAAAAAATATTGAAGCATTGTGTGAGTGCCGCGTTGTTGACCGAACAACACTCATCCTAGATATTTTTGCCCAGCGCGCTCGAACACATGAAGGTAAGATGCAAGTAGAACTTGCGCAATTACGTCATATGAGTACGCGTTTGATCCGTGGTTGGACACACCTTGAAAGGCAAAAAGGTGGTATTGGCCTCCGCGGTCCTGGTGAAACTCAGTTAGAAACTGATCGTCGTTTACTTCGCGACCGTATGGTAAATATTCGTAAACGCTTAGAACGTGTGGAAAAGCAACGCCAGCAAGGTAGAAGAGCAAGAACACGCGCTGAAATACCGACAATTTCTTTAGTGGGTTATACCAACGCAGGTAAATCGACGCTGTTTAATATTATTACTCAGGCAGACGTTTACGCAGCAGATCAATTATTTGCAACCTTAGATCCCACATTACGAAAAATTGAAATTGAGGATGTTGGCCGAGCAATTTTAGCTGACACCGTTGGCTTTATTCGTCATTTACCTCATGATTTAGTCGCCGCTTTTAAAGCAACATTGACTGAAACCCGTGAAGCTGAACTATTATTGCATGTCATTGATATTTCAGATGATAGGCGAACTGAAAATATTGAACAAGTTGAAACGGTTTTAAAAGAGATCGAAGCGGGCGATGTTCCGCAATTATTAATTTGTAACAAAATAGATGCTTTGGAAGATATTGAACCACGCATTGACAGAGACGATACAGGTCTACCTATACGAGTATGGTTATCTGCACAAAAAGGCATAGGGATTGAATTACTTTTTCAAGCGCTAGCTGAACGACTCGGCAAGAAAATAGTCAAGCATAACTTATGCTTACCTCCTAGCGAAGGTAAACTACGTGGTGTGTTTTATCAATTAAATTCTATTGTTGATGAACGGTATGACGAAGATGGAAATTGTTTATTGAAAATTAAATTACCTGCAAGAGAGTGGGATAGATTAATTAAACAGAGTGAAGCTGATATAGAAGGCTTTATTGAACGTAAACAGACTGATATATTACCGTAATGGGTAAATAGTAGTTTTAGCACTTATTTAAATTTATAGTTAGTGGAGAAGACCATGGCGTGGAATGAACCGGGGAATAATGATAAAGACCCCTGGAAAAAGAAAGATGATAAGAATCAAGGCCCACCAGATTTAGACGATTTACTAAAAGATATTGGTAATAAGTTTGGCGGTATTTTTGGCGGAAAATCATCAAAAGATGGCAGCAAGAAAGGCGCATCAAATGTTGGTATCGCTATTGCGCTAATCGTGGGTATTCTTGTTTATGCTTTTAGTGGTTTCTACACCATTAAAGAAGCTGAAAAAGGTATCGTATTACGTTTCGGGCAATACGATGGCACAGTTGAACCAGGTTTACGCTGGAAATGGACATTCGCCGAACGTATTATTCCTGTTGATATGCAAACAACACGCGACTTACCTGCATCTGGTTTTATGCTAACCAAAGATGAGAACGTGGTACGTGTTGAAATGCAGATACAGTATCGTGTTGTTGATGCCCGTGATTATATTTTCAGTGTTACTAATGCTGACGACAGTTTAAGCCAGTCACTAGACAGTGCTTTACGCTTCGTTATTGGTGACTCTAGAATGGATGATATTTTAACAAGTGGCCGTGAAAAAGTGCGTCAAGATGTCTGGAAAGAATTAGATGACATTATTGCCCCGTATAATCTTGGTTTAATTGTTGTCGATGTCAACTTTAAAGATGCTCGTCCTCCTGAAGAAGTCAAAGATGCTTTTGACGATGCTATTTCAGCACAAGAAGATGAAGTTCGTTTTTTACGTGAAGCCGAAGCCTATGCCCGTGGTATTGAACCAAGAGCACGTGGCCGAGTGAAACGTATGGAACAAGAGGCCATCGCTTATAAACAACAAACGGTATTAGATGCCGAAGGTGAAGTTGCTAAATTCAATAAATTACTTCCAGAATACCTTGCTGCTCCAGAAGTTACTCGCCAGCGTATGTATTTATCAACAATGGAAAATGTTTATGCCAATACCAGTAAGGTTATGGTTGATGTTGAAGGTGGCAATAACATGATGTATTTACCATTAGATAAAATGATGCAAAATCAGTCTTCTGGTCAACGTACTTTACCTGAGAGCCAAACGCGAGCGACGCAATCGATTAATACCCAAAGTACTGCGCCTGATTTATCAGGTCGTGCAGACAGATTTAACGAAGGGAGAAATTAAGCAATGAAAAACTTTATTATTGCCCTAATTGTATTATTCTCAGTATTAACCGTCTCTTCTGTTTTCATTGTTTTTGAAGGACAACGTGGTATCGTTTTTCAGTTTACAAAAATTAAACGTGATGCTAATTCAGGTGAAATGCTTGTTTATGAACCGGGTTTACACTTTAAAATACCCTTTATTAACAACGTTCGCAGACTTGATGCTCGTATTCAAACGCTCGATGAAGCGCCTGATCGCTTTGTAACATCTGAGAAAAAAGATTTAATGGTCGACTCATTTGTTAAGTGGCGTATTGTTGACTTTTCAACGTTCTACTTACGTACTTCTGGCTCAGTAGAAAATGCTCGTGCGTTATTGAAACAAAAAGTAAATAATGGTTTACGTACTGAGTTTGGTACGCGCACCATTAAAGAAATTGTTTCAGGTGACCGTGACGGCATTATGGCTAAAGCGTTAGCAAGTGCCTCAAGTAGTCGTGAAGACTTAGGTATTGAAGTTATTGATGTACGTATTAAAGCGATTAACTTACCCGCTGAAGTCAGTGCTTCTATCTATGACCGTATGCGAGCAGAGCGAACAGCTGTAGCAAAAGAGCATCGTTCTAAAGGTCAAGAGCAAGCGGAAATTATCCGTGCTACGATAGATTCTAAAGTAACTGTTATGTTAGCGACAGCACAAAAAGAAGCACAAGAAATGCGTGGTGAAGGCGATGCGTTAGCGGCTAAAGTTTATGCTGATTCATATGGACAAGATCCTGAGTTTTTCAGTTTTTACCGTAGTCTTGAAGCATATGAAAAAAGTTTTAGTAGTAAAAGTGATATCTTGGTGGTTAAACCCGATAGTGATTTCTTTAACTACTTAAAAGAAGGCGCTACAATTAAAAAGTAAGCTACTTTTTTGATAAAAAAGCCATGACTTGTCATGGCTTTTTCGTATCTGCTAGTTACCTATAGAGGTGATTGAGGAGTAATAACATGGTAGAGACACTATTAACGGCATTTGCTTTGGTACTGATTTCTGATGGACTCATTCCTGTACTTTTCGTATCGACTAGTTACCTATAGAAGCAATTGAGGAGTAATAACATGGTAGAGACACTATTAACGGCATTTGCTTTGGTACTGATTATTGAGGGGCTTATTCCTGCACTTTTTCCAAATAAGTGGCGCGACACTATGGAAAAGTTAGCGCAACAATCAAGCTTATCTATTCGTAATATTGGCATTAGCTTACTCGTCGTAGGCACATTTATTTTATGGTTACTGAGTTATTAGACTAAAGAATGACATAAAAGTTTTTCATAACCCCTTTAGTTAATTGAATATTTTTAAATTGCATTAAAAATCATCATTTATTACTTGGACTACTATTTGATTTTTGATAAAATCCCCGCCTAATTTTTTATCGAAATTGAAAACATGGGCAAAAACGTCGTAGTTCTAGGCACCCAATGGGGTGACGAAGGTAAGGGTAAGATTGTTGATTTACTCACAGATAAAGCTAAGTACGTCGTACGTTATCAAGGAGGCCATAATGCAGGTCATACTTTGGTAATAGACGGTGAAAAAACCGTACTTCATTTAATTCCATCGGGCGTATTACGTGACAATGTGAAATGTTTAATCGGCAACGGCGTAGTTTTATGCCCGAAAGCCTTGATGACAGAAATCGCAATGTTAGAAGCCAAAGGCGTTCCTGTACGTGAACGTTTACTTATTAGTGACGCTTGTCCGTTAATTCTTCCTTATCATAATGCTCTAGATGCTGCGCGAGAAATCGCTCGCGGTAATAAGCCTATTGGTACGACAGGGCGTGGTATTGGTCCAGCTTATGAAGACAAAGTTGCTCGCCGTGGTTTACGTGTTGGCGATTTAGTTTGTGCTGAGTCATTTGCGATTAAATTAAAAGAAATTGTTGATTACCATAATTTCTCTTTAGAGCATTACTACAAAGTTACACCCGTTTGTTATGACACTGTGCTTGCTGATGCTTTATCAGTTCGTGACGTTATTCTTAAAATGGTTGCCGATGTCGCTGAAATTCTTGATCAAGCCCGTAAAAACGGCGAATCAATTATGTTTGAAGGTGCTCAAGGTACTTTACTTGATATTGATCACGGTACTTATCCTTATGTAACTTCTTCAAACACTACTGCAGGTGGCGTTGCTACTGGTTGTGGTTTTGGACCTCGTCATTTAGATTATATTTTAGGTATTACTAAAGCATACACAACACGTGTTGGCTCTGGTCCTTTCCCTACAGAATTAGATGACGAAATCGGTGAACATTTAGGTACTGTAGGCCATGAATTTGGCGCGACTACTGGACGTGAACGTCGATGTGGTTGGTTTGACGCGGTTGCTATGCACCGTGCCATTCAAGTTAACAGCGTAACAGGATTTTGTTTAACTAAACTTGATGTTTTAGACGGTTTAAAAACCCTTAAAATATGTACAGGTTACCGCACTGAAGCTGGCGAAATTATTACTGTACCGCCTACAGCTGCTGAAGGTTATGACAGAATTACACCTGTTTATGAAGAAATGCCAGGTTGGTCTGAAGTTACAGTTGGCGCAACTTCTCGTGACGCTTTACCTGCTAATGCGATCGCTTACATTAAGCGTATTGAAGAATTAACAGGTGTACCAGTTGATATTATTTCAACAGGTCCAGATCGTAATGAAACCATTATTTTAGTAAACCCGTTTGCTGAGTAATTAGAGCGAATAATTTTTTTCTAAAATAAGACGAATAAAACCACCCCTGAGGTGGTTTTTTTTTACCTAAAATAAATTATTTCAACGGCCATTATTGAATATAAATTCAAAAGCAATTAATCAAGGTTATAAGCGATAGTGACAACGTTGATGAAGATTAATTATTAATTGGATAACTTCACCGATAAATTCGTTGTTGTGTATTGAAAAAAAGAAAAATCGATGGCTAAATTTTTTAAGTCAAAGAAGTTTATAAAAGTGGTCATAAAATACGGTGAATAGATTAAGCTGTATAGCGAATATTTAGTTTTATGATGTGCAATACAAAAGGGCTAAGGGTATGTTTGTTATAGCTTCTAGCACTTTTTTATATAAGAATAACGTTGGAACAAAATGTAAGATTACAATAGTATATACCCGTTACTTTTTAAAGATCACAGACAAAGGTGTATCTTGATTGATAACGAGTCTATAAAACTATGCTGTATATAAACAAAATAAAACGTGAAAAATGGCATATATAAGACAATAAATTCACCTAACGCATAGGATCAATCATGACTGACTTTCGCCAACAAGCACTTGATTACCATCAATTCCCAACACCTGGAAAAATAAGTGTTGAATTAACCACGGCCGCTGAAACTAGCCGTGATTTAGCACTCGCCTATAGCCCAGGTGTTGCTGAACCGGTTCGCGCAATTGCGGCAAATCCCGATGATGTTTACAAATATACGGGCAAAGGCAATACCGTCGCTGTTATTACCAATGGTACCGCTATTTTAGGGTTAGGTAATCTAGGTGGTATGGCGGCTAAGCCGGTAATGGAAGGCAAAGCATTATTATTTAAGCGATTTGCAGGTATTAATTCATTTGATATCGAAGTTAAACATAAGACAGTTGAAGAATTTATAAATACGGTCGCCAACATCGCTGACAGTTTTGGTGGTATTAACTTAGAAGATATTAAAGCACCAGAGTGTTTTGCTATTGAAAAGGCACTTATTGAACGTTGTAAAATACCGGTATTTCACGATGACCAACATGGTACGGCTATTGTTACTGCTGCTGGAATGATCAATGCCTTGGAAATCCAAGGTAAAAGTATTAAAGATGCCAACATTATTTGTCTTGGCGCAGGCGCAGCAGCGATTGCTTGTATGGAACTATTAATCAAATGTGGCGCTCAGCGCGAAAAAATCTACATGCTTGATACTAAAGGTGTCATTCATACCCGACGTGATGATCTTAACGAATATAAGCGTATGTTTGCTAATAATACTGATAAACGTACCCTTGAAGATGTTATCGATGGCGCAGATGTATTTGTTGGTGTTTCTGGACCCAATCTACTTTCTGCTGAGCATGTAAAATTAATGGCACCCAATCCAATTATCTTTGCTTGTTCAAACCCAGATCCTGAAATAAAACCCTCATTAGCGCTTGCTGTTCGTGATGATCTTATTATTGCTACGGGTCGCTCTGATTACCCTAACCAGGTCAATAATGTGTTATGTTTTCCTTTTATTTTTCGTGGCGCTTTAGATGTTCGCGCTAGAACGATTAACGATGAGATGAAAATTGCCGCTGTTCATGCAATTCGTGAATTAGCAAAGGAACCTGTTTCGCAAGAAGTGTTAGATGCTAGTGGTGAGAAAAGTTTGACCTTTGGTAAGGAGTATATTATCCCTAAGCCGATGGATCCACGTTTGTGTGGTCGAGTAGCGCTTGCCGTTGCTAAAGCGGCGGTTGAGTCTGGAGTGGCAGCCCTAGAATTACCTGAAAACTATATGGCATAATCAGTAGTATTTATTAATAACGCTGTAAAAGGAGAGCTCGACTCTCCTTTTTTTATTTATGACAAATAGTAGGTCATGGTGCAGTTACTACATGGACGCAGAAAGTAGGAATTAAGAAATAGGGTAACGCAGGAGCAGTTACCTCTTGTACGTCATCTATATTCCTGACAAATCATTAATACTTGCACCTCTGTAGATAATGTCACCGATGGCAAAGCATAACAATATTGAGTAGGACGAATAACAATGAAAACTTCAACGAAAGCCGTTTTACTCTCAGCACTTGTTTACCCGGGTATTGGCCAACTAATGTGTCACGCTTATCGACGGGCTACGTTATTTATTTTAAGTTTTTCTGTGACAGTATATTTGTATATTGAAGAAGTGATGAGGCAATATCAGCCACTTATTAATAAAGTTAAATCAGGTGACGTTGCGCTCAATAGCCAAGCACTGATCGCAGAGATGTCAAAAAATCCCATTATTGTTGACCCTATCTTAATGAGTATATTAACCTATACACTACTAACTTGTTGGTTATTGGCTATTGTAGATGCTTACCGTATGGGCATAAAAAAAGACGCCAGAGCGTCTTTTTGAGGAAGTGTATTAAGACCCTTAGCTACTCGTCTTCAATTTCAAATTGACTGAAGTCGGTAATACCTTTTGCTATTAAGGCTTCGCGCACACTTTTAGGTAGCATCTCTGTATTGTCTTTTGTTAAATCGCCATCATCAGGAAGAGGCTGTCCGGTAAAAGCATGCAGAAAAGCTTCACATAACAATTCGCTGTTAGTTGCATGGCGTAAGTTGTTAACTTGCCGACGAGTACGTTCATCCGTTAACACTTTCAGTACCCGCAACGGGATTGAGACCGTGATTTTTTTAACTTGCTCACTTTTTTTACCATGTTCGGCGTATGGTTTTATATAATCGCCATTCCACTTTGCCATTTAATTACCTTTGTTTAGCTAAATTACTTTTTATAAGTTAGATTTTACTGGTTGTTGGCGTTGAGTCAATAACGAATGTGTAGAAGTTTAGAAGTCTAAAGTTCTTGACCGACAAAAGTAAAGCGTTTAGAGTTATAGACGTCCAAACATCTATTTGATTTTACTGCCCGATTGGAGCAAAAAATGACAAGCAAAAAACCAGCAACATTAGCTGTTAGAGCCGGCATTAATAGTGATGAACATCACGGTGCGGTTGTTCCTGCCATTCATTTATCGAGTACTTATGCTTTAAAAGGCTTCAACAATAAGCGCCAATTTGATTATTCCAGAACAGGCAACCCCACTCGAAGCACGTTTGCACAAGCTATCGCTGATTTAGAGCAGGGTGCTGTAGGCATTGTTACCAGCACAGGAATGTCAGCGGTGCACTTAATTTGTCAGTTACTGACAACAAAAGATACGGTTGTTATTCCACATGATTGCTATGGTGGAAGTTATCGCTTGTTTACCCACCTAGCAAAACGTGGCTTATTTAATGTGCTTGTTGTTGATCAAAACGATGATCAAGCGTTAGCGCAAGCGCTTGAACAAAAGCCAAGATTAGTTTTGATTGAGTCACCTAGTAACCCATTATTACGGCTGGTTGATATAAAAAAGGTTACTCAAGCCAGTCATGCTGTTGGTGCTTTAGTGGCAGTAGATAATACGTTTCTTTCTCCCTTGTTACAGCAACCGCTATTATTAGGTGCTGATATTGTTTTTCACTCGACAACTAAATATATTAATGGTCATAGTGATGTTGTGGGTGGGGTGTTAGTAACAAAAGAAAAAGAACTGGGTGAAGAGCTAGCGTGGTGGGCAAATTGTATTGGTATTACGGGTTCACCTTTCGACAGTTATCTGGCATTACGTGGCTTAAAAACCTTACCACTGCGCATGAAACAGCATCAAGAAAATGCTAATGCTGTTGCAAAATACTTAGAAAATCATCGAGCAATTAACGCGGTATACTTTCCTGGTTTAAAAAATCACCCGGGACACGAAATTGCTAAGCGTCAGCAAAAAGATTTTGGCGCTATGATGAGTTTCGAAATAAAAGGTGGTGTTGAAGCGGTTAAAGTACTCTTTGACAACTTATCACTCTTTACCTTGGCACAGTCATTAGGTGGCGTTGAAAGTTTAATCAGTCATCCATCAACGATGACCCATGCAGGTATGGAAATTGAAGCACAAATTGCAGCGGGTATTACTCAATCTTTAATCCGAATTTCTGTCGGTATTGAAGATGTTAGTGATATTATTAATGACTTAGAACAAGCTTTATCGGCAAGCCAAATTTAAAGTTGTAGACTATTTTTAGTAGAAGAATTAATGAGTGAAAATGACACAGTCAAATACAGTAGAACAATTATCATCAGGGAATAATCAACTGGCGAAGCATGCTATTCATGTACATAAATTTGGTGGCAGTAGCTTAGCAACTACCCAATGTATTGAACGTGTGGTTGATATTATTCGTCAAAACTGTCAATTAAATGATTTAGTTGTTGTTTCGGCAAATGGAAACACTACGGATGACTTATTCAATATTTATAAACTCGCACTTGAAAAAAGTGACGAGCTGTTTTTGGCTATTGAAACACTACAGAAATCACAAAGCACATTAATTGGTGAGTTATTGAACCCTAGCAGTGCAGCAGACCTTATCAAGGTTTTGTCTGATGATATAACACAATTAACGGCTTGGTTATCTGATCAGCCAAGCCAACACCATGCAGATATGTTGGCATTTGGTGAGCTGTGGTCGGCGCGTTTACTATCGGCGGTGTTAAGTGAAAAAGTTTGTCCAAGTTATGCTATTGATGCGCGTGACTTTCTGGTTATCAATAATGATAAAGACTGTGCAGTCGACAATCAGCAAAGTAGTCAAAATTTTCAGCAGAACTTACAAAAAGGAAAGTTGGCGGTTATTACTGGCTATATCACTAAAAATTCTCAAGGTGAAACCTGTACTTTAGGTCGTAATGGTAGTGACTATTCAGCAACAATTATTGCCTCACTGTCGGGCGCGCTGAATGTTACCCTATGGACTGACGTTGATGGCATTTATAGTGCCGATCCTCGTATTGTACCACTTGCCCGTAAATTACATCGCTTACCTAATGGTGTCGCGAAAGAATTGGGCCGCTTAGGTAACCCGGTTCTGCATGCAAAAACCTTACAGCCGCTCACTAACCACAGCACACACCTTCATGTAGCAAGTAGCTTTGATCCTGAAATTTCTGGTACAGAGATAGGAAAATTTGGTCAAATTGCTAAACAGGAACTGTCGGTTACCTCGCTTAACGATTTGTTACTGGTAAAATCGACCAGTTTAGCCGGTTCGTTTGGTGAACAAGCCAGTAATGAGTTTTCTGCGATATGTAGTGATGTTCAGCAAGGCTTTATGGTTATCCACCAAACACAACAAAAATTAGTGAGTCAGTGGCTGGCGAGTCATGATACCGAAGTATCATTCACACCGGTGTCGATTATAGCGATTGTTGGTCATAGTGTGGTAAATCAAGGTAATATCCAAGCGCGTTTTAAACGTGCCCTCAAACATACTCATGTACTGCAGGTGGTGAACTCGTTAAGTGAGCATAGTATTATCGCCATTCTTCAGCAGAGTTGTACCGGTGAGTTACTTAATAATGTTCATTATGATATGACTAAAGACGCTCGACACATAGGTGTTGTTGTTTCAGGGCTTGGTAATATAGGTCAACGATTCTTAGACTTGTTACCCGCGCAACTCAATCGAGTCTCTGTGTTAGAGAACGTTCATTTAGTCGGTTTAGTCACTTCTAAAAAAGCACTGCTTAATACCGATGGTATCGATGTTAATCAAGCAATGTCGCTCTATGAAAGAGATGCTACGCCTTGTGATAATGCCTTATTGATGTCGTGGTTAACGAACCATCCTTACGACGAATTAATTGTTGTCGATATCACCCCTAGCGAACATTTTAGTGATTTGTACAGTGAGTTCTTTAAAGAAGGTATTCATGTTATTGGTGCCAATAAATGGGCGGCTTCTGCCAGTACCGCTCGCTATAATGACTTAGTATTAACCGCGGCTGAAAATAAAAGCTTATGGTTAGGAAGTACTACTGTTGGCGCCGGTTTACCGGTTAACTTTGCCATTAACGATTTATTGAAAAGTGGCGATAAGATAACGGAAATATCAGGAATTTTTTCAGGCACGCTTTCTTGGCTATTTGAAACCTACGATGCCAGTGTACCGTTTTCAACCTTATTAATGGATGCCTTATCTCAAGGGATCACTGAACCCGATCCACGAGAAGATCTGTCTGGGCGAGATGTGCAACGAAAATTACTGATCTTAGCGCGTATGGCAGGTTTTGAATTATCACTTGATGATATTGAATGCGAAAATTTAGTGCCAGAATCCTTACAAGGGTTATCAACGACGGAATTTTTAGCAAAGTCAGCAGACTTGGACAGTTACTTTGCTGAACAACTCACTAGCGCATCTAAACAGCAAGCCTGTATTCGTTATATTGCAAAATTCTGTGTCAACGAACAAGGCCAATTGAGCGCTAAGGTTTATCTTGCGACGCTTGCTAAGAATGATCCCTTTGCCTCTTTAACTCCGGGTGATAATATCTTTTTAATTAAGAGCCATTGGTATCAAGATAACCCGCTTATTATTCGTGGACCAGGCGCGGGTCGTGATGTTACCGCGGGTGGCCTACATTCAGACTTAGTGAGTATTTGCCAGCAACTGGCCGGTAAAAAACACCAAGTTAAAATCAAAGGTCTAAGTTAAATTAGCATAATCTAGCTATCATCATTATTACTACACTAAGGCATTAATACGCTAAATGAGAAAAAGCACAACTTGTAGGTTGTGCTTTTTCTCAATCGATACTAATAAACACTTGTCTGTTATCGCATTATTAACTAGCATTTAGATAATTAAAAAAAGTAGCTACTTAGCACAGGCACCAAGTTGTATTTACATGGAAAATAAAACCTATAGCGACAGCTATTTTACCAGCCAAGTAAAAAGTCTTTTAAGCAGAATTTATGGCCACAGCCAATTAAATGATTCCGTTCTTGAGCGTGCGATTGAGTACTATGAAAAACAATCTTTTATTGAGCATAAGTTAGATGAACTCAAGCAAAATATTGAAAAAGTTAGTCGGCAAACAGCCACGGATAAAGCTAAAACTTTACGGGTAAGACTCGAACGTGAACAACGCAATTATTACGAGGAATTACGCTTTGAACGCAATGAGCGTCATCAACATCTCTATAAACTCTGTAAAGAGATCATCAAGTTGTCTGAGGGTGATTGCTTTGAAGACAGTAATCGTAAATCTAGCCAGCTTTTAGGTACCATACAATTAGTGAGTCCCACCCAGGGGCGAAAAATTGCTTTAACCAACGAGCAACATAAACCGCTTTATAAAAGCGTGTTATGTTTGCGTTTACTTGACCGACTATGCATGGATCAACATATTGTTGAGCCCTATATCAAGAGTGCTTTGGGGGATATCAACGCAGAGCAATATCAAACGTTGGCTCAAGATAACCCCGAGGCATATCAAGCCTTTGTAGAGAAAGTAAAAATTCCACTGGTCATGGCGGCGCTATTACAAGATATCGGTAATAACCACCCCGAGTCGCTAGTCATTTTGCGTGGTGCAGATTATCAAAAAGATCCCCATCGAACCTTACCTATTGAAGAGCGAAAAGTACTCTTACAAATAAATTATCGAGAAACGGTTAAGTATCTTATTGATGGTATTGGCGCGGGTATATATATTGGTAATTCAAAAAAAGATCGCGACGAGCACAATGTCGTTGAGCATAAAAAATTATTGTTCATTAAGCATTTACTCAAAAGTGCCGTCAACCCAAAGAAGGGTATTGGCAACCTTCTTAAAGTACCACAAATATACAGTTCTATTATCTTGTCGACAAAAGATAGCTATAACTACAAATTATTACCGAAAGTTTATTATGTTCTTAATCAAAACGCGGAGCGGGGAGCTTGTTGTCAAGCAGTGGTTAATGCACTGACAAAAATTACTGGCCATTTTCCACAAGGTTATGGTGTTACCTATGTCCCGTATGAGCAAGATATTAACGACCGCTATGAATATGCCATCGTCAGCCAGCTTTATCCTGCAAATGCTGATTATCCTATTTGCCGAACGGCAACACGCAACTTAGCCTTCATAAGTCATGGACAAGAGATAGTCATTAAAAAATCTGCTAATTTATATTTTACTGAAACAGCTAAAAATTTCTCTACTATCAGTAAAGAGCGCCTCCATGAAATATTAGAGTTGTTAGTGTCAAATTCCCATGAGCGTAAACAACTAGATCTACTTCCTCGCTGTTGGCAGCCAGGAGAATTCTTTTCAGTTAATATTAATCAAAAGCTGTGGAACAAAGCTAAATAACGTTAAAGTCTTTGCTTTTATAACGCCATAGTGAAAACACTTAGCAAGTTAAGTAAGTAGACTTACCCTGTTGTTGTTATCAAAGAGGGATATTTACAGTAAATATTAATTAAAAACTGTCAAATAAGGCTAAATAACCATAATGCTTTTTCACTGTCTGTTAAAGTTCAGGTAAAATGGCTTTTATTACTTTGCATAACTTTGGAATATCTCGTGAGCGATCAAGAAAAAAGACTGAATAAATTTATCAGTGAATCAGGTTACTGCTCGCGCCGAGCTGCTGACAAGTTGATTGAAGAAAGTCGAGTTACGATCAATGGTACAACCCCTGAGTTAGGTACTAAAGTACAAGCGGGTGATGTGGTTTTTGTTGATGGTAAGCAAATTGGTGCTATGCCGGCTAATAAATCTGACCGGGTTTACATTGCTTATAACAAGCCAGTGGGTATTACCTGTACGACCGAGTTACATGTTAGAGGTAATATTATTGACGCTATTGGTCACAAAGAAAGGATCTTTCCGATAGGGCGTTTAGATAAGCCTTCAGAAGGACTAATTTTCTTGACCAGTGATGGTGATATCGTTAATAAAATTTTGCGCGCTGAAAATGCCCATGACAAAGAATATATTGTCACGGTTGATAAACCCATCAGTGAGCGCTTTATCCAACGGATGTCAAAAGGTGTACCTATACTGGGAACCATCACTAAACCCTGTCTTGTTAAAGTAGAAAGTAAATTTGTTTTTCGTATTATCTTAACGCAAGGCTTAAATCGTCAAATTCGTCGGATGTGTGAATATTTAGATTACGAGGTTTTACAGCTGAAACGTTCGCGTATTATGAGTGTCGAGCTGGGTGATTTACGACCAGGACAATGGCGAGACTTAACCACAGCGGAAATGGTTGAAATTAATGCAGCGGTAGCCACGTCGACGAAAACAGCTTTACCAAAAGAAATCGATGAATCGGGTGATCCATGGGCAACCGTTATTGCAGTAACAGACATAGAAAATGATGTTAAAAAATAAAGCTTAGTCATACTAAACGTTAATTATGTTTGGTTTGTAAGACAATAAAAAAGGACGCCTAAGCGTCCTTTTTTTGTTTTCTTACTTTAATGCTTACTATTTTCTAGCAGCATCTTTTGCTTCTTTAGCTGCTTTAACTTCAGCGATAACAACTTCTGCTACGTTATTAGGACAAGGCATGTAGTGAGAGAATTCCATTGAGAATTGACCACGACCTGATGTCATTGTACGTAATGTTCCGATGTAACCAAACATTTCTGAAAGAGGTACGTCAGCTTTAATACGAACACCAGAAACACCTGCGTCTTGACCTGCGATCATGCCACGACGACGGTTTAAATCACCAATAACATCACCAACGTGATCATCAGGCGTAAACACATCAACTTTCATGATAGGTTCGATTAACTGTGCACCAGCTTTTGGAATTGACTGACGGAAAGCACCACGAGCAGCAAGTTCAAAGGCAACAGCAGATGAATCAACCGCGTGGAAACCACCATCGTATAATTCAATTTCAACGTCAAGTACAGGGAAGCCAGCAAGAACACCAGTATCCATCATGCCTTTGAAGCCTTTCTCGATTGCTGGGAAGAATTCCTTAGGAACATTACCACCAACAACAACAGAGCTGAATACGAAACCAGTACCAGGTTCGCCAGGCTTAATACGGTAATCAATTTTACCAAACTGACCAGAACCACCAGATTGTTTCTTATGTGTGTAAGAATCTTCAATTGCGGTAGTGATTGTTTCACGGTACGCAACTTGTGGCTTACCAACTTCTAATTCAACACCGTAAGTACGTTTTAAAATATCTACTTTGATATCTAAGTGAAGCTCACCCATACCAGATAAAATCGTTTCACCTGAATCGATATCAGTTTCAACTTTAAAAGTAGGATCTTCTGCAACCATTTTACCGATAGCTAGACCCATCTTCTCAGTTGAACCTTTATCTTTAGGTGTTACAGAGATTGAAATTACCGGCTTAGGAAATACCATAGCTTCTAGAACGATAGGGTGCTTAGGATCACATAATGTGTGGCCCGTCTGAACATTGCTCTTCATACCAACAATCGCGATGATATCACCAGCTTGTGCTGAAGTAAGTTCGTTACGGTCATCAGCTTGCATTTCACACATACGTCCAACACGCTCAGTTTTACCTGTAGCAGCGTTAAGAATGGTATCGCCTTTCTTCAATGTACCTGAATAGATACGTACGAAAGTTAATGTACCAAAACGGTCATCAGTGATTTTGAATGCTAACGCTTTGAATGTTTCTTCTGCAGAAACGATTGCGAATTCGCCATTAGGCGTGCCTTCTTCATCAGTAAGTGGTTGAGGAGTAACATCCGTAGGTGAAGGCAAGTAATCAACAACAGCATCAAGAATTAATTGAATACCTTTGTTTTTAAATGCAGATGCACCGTAAGTTGGGAAGAAAGTCATATCACGAGTACCAGCACGGATACACGCTTTGATTTGTTCTGTAGTAGGAACCATTTCCCCTTCTAAGAACTCCATCAACATATCTTCATCAACTTCTAAAGCTGTTTCGATTAACTGTATACGGTACTCAGCAGCTTTTTCTACCATATCCGCTGGAATATCAGTAATTTCATAGTTTTCTGGAAGACCTGTGTCATCCCAGATGTAAGCTTTTTCGCTAAGAAGGTCAACAACACCAACAAAGTCATCTTCTTCGCCAATTGGCAAAGTCATAATAAGTGGCGTAGCACCTAAAACGTTTTTAACTTGCTTACAAACACGGTAGAAATCAGCGCCTAAACGGTCAAGTTTGTTGATCATGATAATACGAGCAACTTTTGAGTCGTTCGCGTAACGCCAGTTAGTTTCTGATTGTGGTTCAACACCACCAGAACCACAGAATACGCCGATACCACCATCAAGTACTTTAAGTGAACGGTAAACTTCAACAGTGAAGTCAACGTGACCAGGAGTATCGATGACATTGAAACGGTGATCGTTCCAAAAACAGCTTACCGCAGCAGACTGTATGGTAATACCGCGCTCAGCTTCTTGTTCCATGAAGTCAGTGGTAGATTCACCATCATGTACTTCACCAGTTTTATGGATCTGACCGGTTAATTTAAGGATACGTTCAGTTGTTGTGGTTTTACCAGCATCAACGTGAGCGAAGATACCAATATTTCTATATTTAGATAAATCTGCCATTACTTTACTCTATTTAAGTCGCTACTAAAAAAGCGGAATTGTTGAAAATTTGCGCGCGAGTATACCATTAGTAAGTTCAAACAAAAATAAAAAATGAAAATTAATTAATAACAGTGATAAAAAGTTGGGCTGATCTGACGGTGTTTTATCGTGAGTTTATGGCATTAATTATCGAATTATAGCGAGTTGTCGACGACCAAGACTTTAATAGCTTGTTTGATAAGGTGCGATAGCTGTTTTTAATGATACCTTAACTAACATAATTGCGACCTTTTACACGACCCAATTGTTATACTTATTAAGACAGCTAAAAAGGGATCAGTTTTGCAGAAATGGAATGACAAGCTACTGGAAAGTATGAAGCAGGGTGATGAGGTGGCATTAGAACAATGTTACCGGTTACTCTCTCCTATTATCTTTACTGCAATTCTTAAGATTTGTAAAAACCGCCATGATGCTAATGACCTATTACAAGATACCTTTGTAGATGCCTTTAACAATTTAGCTTCTTTTCATCAACAGGTGCCTTTTATTGCTTGGCTAAAAAGAATAGCCTTTAATAATACGTTTAATTTTTTAAAAAAAATTAAACGCTTAACAATTGGCACTGACCATTTATCCGAAGTGGTGTCTTTGGAAAATAGTATGGAAAGCGACTATGAGAACCGCAATTTATTACTTTACTTGTTTGAGCGTTTGTCCGAAATGGAGTGTTTGATTATGTGGCTATATATAGCAGAGCAATATAAGCATAGCGAAATCGCGGAAGTTATTGGAAAAACACCAAGTTATTCAAAATCAGTTGTCTGTCGATGTTTACAAAAATTGAGGGCGAATGCAGAGGTAAAAAAGTATGTTAATTAGCAAAACAAATGGTGATGACTTACCTGAGCAGACGCGTCAGCTTGATTCATATTTAACCCTTGATTCGGTACGTAAAGAAATAACTGCATTGCAACAGTCGGCGGATGAAATAGCGCTAGAAACACCCGATGAATTCAATTGGCAGAAAATTAATCATCGTTTAGCCGCTTTAACTCATCGTACAAGGGGGCAGGGTAAATCCACAAATATATTTACAGAGAAAAAACCGTTACTCGCTATGGCTGCGTCGCTGTCATTTATATTTATAGGTGGCTTGAGTTGGTATAACTATCAATTACAACAACAGTTAGTTATGGCATTAAAAACAAACCAAAGCATGGAATTACAACTCGCTGAATATAGCCAGCTACAAGTAAATCAATACTATCTATTGCAAGAAATCTCTGCAGTGGAAGCCAAGCTGCTTAACGAACCATCTTTGAAAGTTAAGGTAGCGATATTAAAATACAGGAGCGCATTAATGCAACAAGTGCTCGAGTATCAACAAGGAGGTAACGATGAGTTTAGTATTTAAGGCCTTATTCACTAATAAGTATAGTGGTGTGTTATTAGTGCTGCTTTTATCAAAGCCCTTATTCGCCGCAACGCCACCAACTCATGAATGTGCAACGCTAGCGCTGACCGCTAATAATCAACAAAACCAGGCGATAACCTACCAGCTGTTGTCACATAACAATAGTGCGATTGATAACAACGCCTATTTAGATAATAGCTACCAAACCGTGTTTGTCGCTCCAGGACAACATAGCTTAAAGGTAAGGGCTTGGCGGACAGCCGATTATCTCAGTTACCACAATGGTATTGATGTAAATAAACAGCAGGCATTGATTAAAAAAACTGTTGACCACCAGCTATTAATAACCGTGGTTGCCGACGCTAACTATCAACTGTTACCGATAAACAAAGAGGATGGAACTTTACTCGTCTTAGAAAAAAATCTGCAAAATTGTCATCCAGACACTCGCAGCGTGTTAGTAGCTAAGCATCAGCCATTAACATCCCAGATGATAAATTCGGTCTCCTTACCTGGAGATCTTGAGATACGCTTATATAATTTAATGGGAAAGTTAGCGCTTGAGAACTCATCAAGTATTAAGGGTTCAGTAGCAACAAGTAATATAGTGCCGCTTAGATTAATGGGGAGTTTTGGTCTGACGTTTGACCAAGGTAATGATACCAACAATGACACGTTGAAGGTATTAACCGTTCATCCTTTCTCAGTCGCCCATACCTTAAAATTAGCCAGTGGTGATGTGATTGTAAATCTAAACAATAAAAGTGACTTAACGGTAAAAGCTTCACCCAATCAGAAGTTTCAACACTATGTTAACCGTTTAGCTATTGGCGAGGATATAGAGATTACCGTTCGACGAGATAATAAAGAACGGCTATTAAAAGGTAATTACCAGCCAAAAATATTGCCTGAAAGCCACTATAAAATAAATGGTACTGCCATTGTAGATTCATTCGACGATAAGCAATGTGCATCGTTAAGTCGATACTTCACGGGGATAAAAGGCTATAAGATAATTAGCCACAATGGTCAGTCACTGAGTGAGCTTTATGGAAATTCAGCTCCAACAAGGTTAAGCCTGTCGCCAGGCGTTCATCGATTTCAAGCGGTATTTTCTCCTCGACCTACTCGTGCCATTAATAGTCAAATGGCGAGTACCCTTGATATTGCCCCAAGAATATCGGGCGGTAGCCGAGCGGGTGAAGCGGGTATTAAAACCTTAATCCGTGCAAGAACAGGTTCGATTAATGGTTGGTTCGGTAATCTTACAGATCGTAATTCAGCCAGAACCAATGGTACGATAGTCGACGATTATATCATTGAGCCAATGGTGGGGCGGCCATTACTGAATGTTACCCTAAATGTTGAACAGGCTAAGCAATATAAATTAACGCTAGCACAGGAATCTACTGAGTCTAAACAGTCGATTTATGAAATTACGTCAACAGCTACGTTAAGTGAAATAGATTGTGCTGAAACTGTCTTATCGGCAATTTTATCGCCGCCATTAACAACGCAGTCCTTAATAAATAGTCAGACCTTAACGCCTTCACTTCAGTACGAGTTAGATCAATTGTTGTTAGAAGTGGCCTCTTATTATCAGGTCAGTGGTATTAACACCGGTATTGTTGATATTTACCGCGAGAAAAAGCTCGATAACAAGTATGGTCTAATTGGTAAGATGACTGATTATCAAGCAGGTTATGCTTTGTTAGTTAAACAAGTCAGTAGTAATAGCATGGCAAGTCGGGCAGGTTTGTTGGCGGGAGATAAAATATTGGCTTTAAACAACACCATTTTTATTAATAACAAGCCAAGTGAATTTTTAGCCGGTATAGCAAAGTTAAAAGCGGATGAAGTCTATACATTACTTATTTTAAGAGAAAATGAACAACGTGAGTTCGTTGCGGTTTACCAAGAAAAAGATCTTCCTGCTTTCTTCTTGTCAGTAGATATGAGCTCTGTAGCACAAGCCCAACAGGCTTTGGATCGGATAAACAGTTCAAACTAAGCTGATAATAGGGATAGCCATTTGTACTAAAAAGCAGATAACCTATATTAACAATCAATAACGGAGACAACTGATGAATAAATTTACAATTATAACCGCGTTATCATTAATACTGGCTGGATGTAGCGCTTATCAAATCAAAGCCGATGTTGATGAAGGTAAATTTCGATTTGTTAACTTTGAAAAAGAACGGGGTAAGCAATTTGAGTATATCCATCTTATGTGTCTGTATAAAAGGCCAATTGAATGGAATTTACCTAGGCAGTATCAAGCAGGTAATCACCAATTATGGGTAAAAGCGCAAATTTACCAAAATGGCATGAGCATTCGTGAAAAGAATGCCTTCGTTAAATTTGACGTAACGTTAAAAGCAGGCCTGAGTTATAAATTGAACCGCTCTTTTGATGATGATGATAATATTTCCATTTGGATCGAAGAAGAACAGTCTAAAAATATTGTTTCAGAAATTATTACCACTGAACTCCTTAGACCCTTGCTTATTGAAAAATCATTGAGAACTGAACAATGTGAGTCGGGATCAATTTAGTCTGATCGCCACCGCATCTGAGCTTTAGTGATAAAAAATATTTAGGCTTGATAAATATTATCAGTTATGTATAATACGCATCCGCACATCGCTCACGCTTTGTGCGGATTTTCACCTTAGCCTTTACGGTTAAGGTTTACAGCAGCTCCGATAGGGAGTTGAATGTTATTAGCGATACACCCCCCTTTTACATATAAAAGGTGATGGGATGTATTTTGTTGTTCTTTAAAAATGGGGATTTGATTAATGTCAAATCAAAGAATTCGCATTCGTTTGAAAGCGTTCGATCATCGTTTGATTGATCAATCAACAGCTGAAATCGTAGATACTGCAAAGCGCACTGGTGCTCAGGTTCGTGGTCCAATTCCACTTCCTACACGTAAAGAGCGTTTTACTATCTTGACTTCTCCACACGTTAACAAAGATGCGCGTGATCAGTATGAAATTCGTACTCACAAACGCATGATTGATATCGTAGAGCCAACTGAAAAGACTGTAGACGCATTAATGCGTTTAGATCTAGCAGCTGGCGTTGACGTTCAAATCAGCTTGGGTTAAGGGGTTTTAACAATGACTATTGGTCTAGTTGGACGTAAAGTAGGCATGACTCGTATCTTCACTGAAGATGGCGTTTCAACACCTGTAACCGTTCTAGAAGTTGAAGCCAACCGTATTTCTCAAGTGAAAACTTTAGAAACTGACGGTTACTCGGCGCTTCAAGTTACAACAGGTAGCCGTAAGGCTAGCCGTGTTACAAAACCAGCAGCTGGGCATTTCGCTAAAGCTGGCGTTCAAGCAGGCCGTGGCCTGTGGGAATTCCGCTTAAACGAAAATGAAGGCGAAGGTTTAGAATTGGGCGGTGAAATCACTGTTTCAATTTTTAATGACACTAAATTAGTAGACGTAACCGGTACATCTAAAGGTAAAGGCTTCCAAGGCGGTATTAAACGCTGGAACTTTACTATGCAAGATGCTACTCATGGTAACTCTGTCTCTCACCGTTCAAACGGTTCGTTAGGTCAGTGTCAAACACCAGGTCGCGTTTTCAAAGGCAAAAAAATGTCTGGTCACATGGGTTCTGTGCGCTGTACTACACAAAACCTTGAATTGGTTCGCGTTGACGCAGAACGTAACTTGCTCCTTATTAAAGGTGCGGTTCCGGGTGCTATCAACGGTAACGTAATCATCAAACCAGCTGTTAAAGCTTAGTCCAGGAGATTCGTGATGGAATTATCATTAAAAGACGCTGCAGGTGCTCTTGAAGTTTCTGAAGCAACTTTTGGACTTGAGTTTAACGAAGCATTAGTACATCAGGTAGTAGTTGCATATGCAGCTGGCGCTCGTCAAGGTACTCGTGCTCAAAAGACTCGTTCAGAAGTAAGTGGCGGTGGTGCAAAACCTTGGCGTCAAAAAGGTACTGGCCGTGCTCGTGCTGGTACTAGCCGTGGTCCAATTTGGCGTTCTGGTGGCGTAACATTCGCTGCTAAACCTCAAGACCACAGCCAGAAAGTAAACCGTAAAATGTACCGTGGTGCGATTAAAAGCATCCTATCTGAGCTTGTTCGTCAAGATCGCTTAGTAGTGGTAGAAAACTTTACTGTTGAAACACCAAAAACTAAAGAATTAGTAGCTAAACTAAACGGCTTGGAGTTAAAAGATGTATTAATCATCACTCCAGAAGTTGATGAGAACTTGTTCTTATCAGCACGCAACTTGTACAAAGTTGACGTTCGTGACGTAGACGGTATTGACCCAGTTAGCTTGGTTGGTTTCGAAAAAGTTTTGATGACTGCTACTGCAGTTAAACAACTTGAGGAGATGTTAGGATGATAAGCGAAGAACGTTTGTTAAAAGTGCTTTTAGCACCGAACATTTCTGAGAAAAGCACTATGGCATCTGAAGCAAACAACACTGTTGTTTTCAAAGTTGTTACTACTGCTACTAAAGCTGAAATCAAAGCTGCTGTTGAGAAACTTTTTGAAGTTTCAGTAGACGGTGTTCGCACATTAAATGTTAAAGGTAAAGTGAAACGTACTGGTGCTCGTTTTGGTCGCAGAAGCGACTGGAAAAAAGCATACGTTACTCTTGCTGAAGGCAGCGACATCGACTTCGTCGGCGCGGAATCATAGGAGTTTACGAAAATGGCTATAGTTAAATGTAAACCTACTTCTCCGGGTCGTCGCCACGTAGTTAAAGTGGTAAACACGGAGTTGCATAAAGGTAAGCCTTACGCACCATTACTAGACACTAAGTCTAAGTCTGGTGGTCGTAATAATAACGGTCGTATTACGGTTCGTCATATTGGTGGTGGTCACAAACAACATTACCGCATGATCGATTTTAAACGTAATAAAGATGGTATCCCTGCAAAAGTTGAACGTTTGGAATATGATCCAAACCGTTCTGCTAATATTGCACTAGTATTATATGCTGATGGTGAACGTCGTTACATCCTAGCCCCTAAAGGCTTAAGCGCTGGAGATACAGTCCAGTCAGGTGTTGATGCTCCAATCAAAGCTGGTAATACTATGGCTTTACGCAACACACCATTAGGTAGTGTTGTGCATGCAATCGAACTTAAACCAGGTAAAGGTGCTCAAATAGCACGTGCTGCTGGTACTTACGCTCAACTAGTTGCTAAAGACGGTGCATATGTCACTTTACGTCTTCGCTCTGGCGAAATGCGTAAAATTGAGTCTGACTGTCGTGCTACATTAGGTGAAATCGGCAATTCTGAACACATGCTTCGCTCTTTGGGTAAAGCTGGTGCTTCAAGATGGCGCGGTGTTCGCCCAACTGTTCGTGGTGTTGCCATGAACCCAGTTGATCACCCACACGGTGGTGGTGAAGGTAAAACGTCTGGCGGTCGTCACCCGGTATCCCCTTGGGGCGTACCAACTAAGGGTTACAAGACTCGTTCAAACAAACGTACTGATAAATTTATCGTGCGTCGTCGTACTAAATAGTACATTTAATTAATACTCTGATTGTTTGAGCTTGGTTTACTTCGGTAAAGTTAAGTTCAACATGAAGGGTAAATAAAGAGGATTCACCATGCCACGTTCTCTCAAGAAAGGTCCATTTATAGACCTACACTTGCTGACGAAGGTAGAGAAAGCTCTGGAAAGCGGGAATAAAAAGCCAATTAAGACTTGGTCCCGTCGTTCAATGATCATCCCAACGATGATCGGATTGACCATAGCTGTCCATAATGGCCGTCAACACGTACCTGTATTTGTAACTGATGAAATGATCGGTCACAAATTAGGAGAATTTGCACCAACTCGTACTTATCGCGGTCATATCGCTGATAAGAAAGCGAAGAAATAGGGGAAATTGAATGGAAGCTATCGCTATACATAAATTTGCCCGCGGTTCTGCTCAGAAAGCACGTTTAGTTGTGGATCAAATCCGCGGCTTACATGTAGAGAAAGCACTTGAAATTTTAACTTTTAGCAACAAATCAGCTGCTGAATTAGTTAAAAAAGTACTTAACTCTGCAATTGCTAACGCTGAACATAACGAAGGTGCAGACATTGATGAACTTATCGTAAAAACTATTACAGTTGACGATGGTCCTACAATGAAACGTATTCGTCCTCGTGCAAAAGGCCGCGCGGATCGTATAATTAAGCGCACAAGTCACATTACTGTGATCGTGTCTGATTCTTAGGAGTATATTAGTATGGGTCAAAAAGTTCATCCTAACGGTATTCGCTTAGGTATCACGAAACCTTTCGCGTCTACGTGGTTTGCAAGTAACAAAGACTTCGCTGAAAATTTACGCGGTGACCATTTGGTTCGCGAATATTTGAAAGAGAAGCTTGTTCGTGCATCATTATCAAAAGTAGTTATTGAGCGTCCAGCTAAATCTATCCGCGTAACAATTCATACGGCTCGTCCGGGTGTTGTTATCGGTAAGAAAGGCGAAGATGTTGAGAAACTACGCTTAGCAGTTTCTAAAATTGCTGGTGTTCCTGCTCAAATCAACATTGCTGAAGTACGTAAGCCAGAAATGGATGCGCAGCTTGTTGCTGACAGTATTGCTAGTCAATTAGAACGTCGTGTGATGTTTCGTCGCGCTATGAAACGTGCTGTACAAAATGCTATGCGTCTAGGCGCAAAGGGTATTAAAGTACAAGTAAGTGGTCGTTTAGGCGGTGCAGATATTGCACGTGCTGAATGGTATCGTGAAGGTCGTGTACCACTACACACTTTACGTGCTGACATCGATTACGCTATTGCACGCGGTAACACAACTTATGGTGTTATTGGTATCAAAGTGTGGATCTTTAAAGGTGAAATCATTGGTAACATGCCTCTACAGGCAGAAGTACCAGCGGCTAAACCTAAAAGAAAAAACAACCGCAAGCCTAAGTAGGAGCTAAGTAATGTTACAACCAAAACGTACTAAATTCCGTAAGCAATTTAAAATGCGCAACCGTGGTCTTGCACACGTCGGTAGCTCAGTTAGCTTCGGTACTTTCGGTTTAAAATCAATGGAACGTGGTCGTATGACTGCGCGTCAGATTGAAGCGGCACGTCGAGCAATGACTCGTCACGTAAAGCGTCAAGGTAAAATCTGGATACGTGTATTCCCTGATAAGCCAATTACTAAAAAGCCTCTTGAGGTTCGTATGGGTAAAGGTAAAGGTTCAGTGGAATATTGGGTATGCCAAATTCTACCTGGCCGTGTTCTTTATGAAATGGAAGGTGTATCGGAAGAAATCGCACGCGAAGCATTTGCTTTAGCAGCGGCTAAACTTCCGTTCAAAACATCTTTCGTAACTAGAACGGTGATGTAATGAAAGCTAGTGAATTAAAAGATAAAAGCATTGAAGAGCTAAATACTGAAATGCTTGCATTATTACGCGAACAGTTTAACTATCGCATGCAAGCAAGCACAGGACAATTAGCACAAACTCATTTGCTAAGAACGGTACGTCGCAATATTGCACGTGTAAAGACTATCATAACTGAAAAGGCAGGTAAGTAATGAGCGAAGCTAAAATCCGCACACTACAAGGTCGTGTTGTCAGTGATAAAATGGATAAGTCTATCACTGTATTAATTGAACGTCGTGTTAAGCACCCTATTTACGGTAAGTACCTTACACGTTCAACTAAGTTGAAAGTGCATGATGAGACAAACCAATGTAATGCTGGTGATTTAGTAACAATTCGTGAAGTTGCACCAATTTCAAAGTCTAAAAACTGGACTTTAGTTGCTGTAATTACTAAAGCATAATTTACTTTTTGTAAATTTGTTTTAACGAACGTGTTAAATAAAAACCCTATCACAGTGTGATAGGGTTTTTTTTTGCTTAAAATATTGCCGACAACTAATAGCTTGATGATGAGATGCCAATGGTGTTAAAGGATATTTTACTAGGGTGAATGCCTAGCAATTGTTTATTTTTTAACTAAATAAGGTATCACTTTCATTTTGGTGGTGTTATAATCTCGCGCCCTCCGAATTCGTCTGACGTTTTTATGGGGGCAGTAGAAGGCAGTGACGGGTCAAATTTCTGGCCTTAAATTATATCTAAGTTTGTTTAGATAAATAGCGGAGTAAAACTCAATGATCCAAATGCAATCACAACTGAACGTAGCTGATAACAGCGGCGCTCGACGTGTACAGTGTATAAAGGTTCTTGGTGGTTCGCACCGTCGCTACGCGCGTATCGGTGATATCATTAAAATTGCAGTGAAGGAATCAAATCCTCGCGGCAAAGTTAAAAAAGGTGATGTTCTGACTGCGGTAGTTGTGCGCACTAAGAAAGGTGTTCGTCGTTCAGATGGTTCAACCATCCGTTTTGATGAAAACGCGGCTGTAATGTTAAATGCTAACTTACAACCAATTGGTACTCGTATTTTCGGTCCAGTGACGCGTGAACTTCGTAATGAAAAGTTCATGAAAATCGTTTCACTTGCACCTGAAGTACTATAAGGAGTCACGATAATGGCATCTAAGATTCGTCGTGATGATGAAGTTATTGTACTAGCTGGCAAAGACAAGGGTAAGACTGGTAAAGTCACTAAAGTTCTTGTTGATGACGGCAAAGTATTTGTAGAAGGCATAAACTTGATCAAGAAACACACTAAGCCTGTACCTCAGTTACAGCAGCCTGGTGGAATTATTGAAAAAGAAGCTTCTTTACAAGTTTCAAACGTAGCGATTGTTAACCCTAAAACGGGTAAAGCAGATCGTGTAGGCTTTAGAATTGAAGACGGCAAAAAAGTTCGTTTCTTCAAATCTAACAACGAACTAGTTTAATTATTGGAGTAAACGATGGCGAAACTGCATGATTTTTACAAAGATACTGTTGTAAACGACCTTCAGAAGAAGTTCGAATACAAAAGTGTCATGCAAGTCCCTCGGATTGAAAAGATCACCCTTAACATGGGTGTTGGTGAAGCTATTGCTGATAAAAAAGTATTAGACCATGCCACAAATGATCTTACTGCAATCTCAGGTCAAAAACCAGTTACGACTGTAGCACGCAAATCTGTTGCGGGCTTTAAGATTCGTGAAGGTTATCCTATTGGTACAAAAGTAACTCTACGTGGCGAACGTATGTGGGAATTTTTAGAGCGTTTAATTTCGATCTCTATTCCTCGTATCCGCGATTTCCGTGGCTTAAACCCTAAGTCATTCGATGGCCGTGGTAACTACAGCATGGGCGTACGTGAGCAAATAATCTTCCCTGAAATCGATTACGATAAAATCGATAAAATTCGTGGGATGGATATTACTATCACTACTAGCGCGAAGAATAATGAAGAAGGACACGCATTGTTGTCTGCCTTTAGCTTCCCGTTTAAGAACAAGGTGTAGAGTTATGGCTAAAACGTCAATGAAAGCTCGTGAAGCTAAAAGAACCAAATTAGTAGCACAGTACGCTGAAAAGCGTAGTGCATTAAAAGCAATCATCTCTAACGATAATTCTTCTGAAGAAGATCGTTGGGATGCTGTATTGAAACTTCAAAGTTTACCTCGTGATTCATCAAGTAGTCGTCAACGTAACCGTTGTAACATTACTGGTCGTCCTCATGGTTTCTTACGTAAATTCGGTTTAAGCCGAATCAAATTGCGTGAAGCAATGATGCGTGGTGAAGTTCCAGGTCTTAAGAAAGCTAGTTGGTAATTCACGGGAGTAAATTGTTATGATGACTGATCCTATCGCGGATATGTTTACACGCATTCGCAACGGTCAATCTGCAGCAAAAGTTGCAGTTACAATGCCATCTTCTAAAGTTAAAGTTGCTATCGCAAACTTGCTTAAAGAAGAAGGTTATGTATCAGAGTTTTCAGTATCAGGCGAAGTTAAGCCTGAGTTATCTGTAACTTTGAAATATTTTGAAGGTAAAGAAGTAATTGAAACGATCAAGCGTGTTTCACGTCCTGGTCTTCGTATATACAAAAGCTGTGATGAACTTCCTAAAGTTCTTGCAGGTATGGGTATTGCGATCGTATCTACTTCTAAAGGTCTGATGACTGATCGCGCTGCTCGCTCTGCGGGTATCGGCGGTGAAATCATCGGTTTCGTAGCGTAAGGAGAAATATATGTCTCGTGTTGCAAAAGCACCTGTCGTTGTTCCTGCTGGCGTTACTGTTACGTTATCAGGTCAAGACATTATAGTTAAAGGTCCAATGGGCGAATTATCTCGCACGATCCATAGTGACGTTGTTATTTCTCAAGAAGAAAATAGCATCATTACTAATATCGTTGCCGATGTTAAAGGCGCTTGGGCTCAAGCCGGTACTACACGTGCTTTAATCCAGAATATGGTTGAAGGTGTAAGTACAGGTTATGTAAAAACATTGTTATTAAACGGTGTTGGTTATCGTGCAAAAGCTGATGGTAAGTCTTTAAACTTATCTTTAGGTTTATCACACCCAGTTAACCACGCAATCCCTGATGGGATTACTGTTGAAACTCCTAGTCAAACTGAAGTCATACTGAAAGGTGCTGATAAACAGTTGGTTGGTCAAGTTGCTGCAGACATTCGTTCTTACCGTAAGCCAGAGCCTTATAAAGGTAAAGGTATACGTTATAGTGACGAGCATGTTCGCCGTAAAGAAGCTAAGAAGAAGTAGGATAATACTATGGATAAGAAAACATCTCGTTTGCGCCGCGCTAAACGCGCTCGTGCAAAAATTAGCGAGTTGGGTGCGAATCGTTTAGTTGTATTTCGTACTCCTCGCCATATTTACGCGCAATTGATCGCTCCAACGGGTTCTGAAGTTATCGCATCTGCGTCTACTTTAGACAAAGAAATCAGTGCTCAGTTAGATAAAACAGGTAACGTTGCCGCAGCAACTGCAGTCGGTACAGCAATTGCTGAACGTGCAGTAGCTAAAGGGATCACTAGCATTGCTTTTGATCGCTCTGGTTTCCGTTATCATGGTCGCGTAAAAGCGTTAGCAGAAGCAGCTCGTGAAGCTGGTCTGCAGTTCTAGGAGTTGATAATGGCTAATCATAATCAAGAAAACTCACAACAAAGTGATATGGCTGAAAAGCTAATTGCCGTTAACCGCGTTTCAAAAGTGGTTAAAGGTGGTCGCATATTCAGTTTCACTGCACTTACAGTAGTTGGTGATGGTGCTGGACGCGTTGGTTTTGGATACGGTAAAGCACGTGAAGTGCCTGCTGCAATCCAGAAAGCAATGGAAAAAGCACGCCGTAACATAGTAACCGTAGATTTGAAGGGTACTACTCTTCAGCATGTCATTATTGGCAAGCATTCTGGTTCTAAAGTTTACATGCAACCAGCCTCTGAAGGTACAGGTATCATCGCCGGTGGCGCGATGCGTGCAGTACTAGAAGTTGCAGGTGTTCAGAACGTATTGTCAAAAGCATACGGTTCTACTAACCCGATCAACGTAGTTCGTGCTACTGTTTCAGCTCTTGCGAATATGAAATCGCCGGCAGGTGTTGCAGCTAAGCGTGGCAAAACCGTTGCAGACATACTGGGGTAATTGAGCATGGCTAAAACAGTAAAAGTAACTCAAATGAAAAGTTCTATCGGTCGTTTACCGAAGCATAGAGCTACATTAAGAGGTCTTGGATTACGTCGTATCCGTCATACAGTAGAGTTAGAAGACACTCCATCTGTACGCGGTATGATTAACACAGTATCTTATATGGTTAAGGTGGAGGATTAATTATGCATTTAAATACTTTATCTCCTGCACCAGGTGCAAAGAAAGCTAAGAAGCGCTGTGGGCGTGGTATTGGTTCTGGCATTGGTAAAACAGGCGGACGTGGCCACAAAGGTCAGAAGTCTCGTTCTGGCGGTAGTGTACGTCCAGGTTTCGAAGGTGGTCAAATGCCATTGAAACAACGTTTACCTAAGTTTGGTTTCACGTCACGTAAATCTTTAGTTCGCGCTGAAGTACGTTTACATGAACTAAACAACATCACAGGTGATGTTGTCGATATCTTTGCTCTTAAAGATGCAAACCTAATTACACGTAACATCAAAACAGCAAAAATTATGTTGTCTGGTGATATTAACCGTCCAATAACGGTTCGTGGTTTAGGTGTTACTAAAGGCGCACGTGCAGCTATTGAAGCTGCTGGCGGAAAAATCGAGGAATAGTACAGCATGGCTACACCAGGAATGGCTCCTTCAAAAGGTAGTAAAGGCGCAGGCGGAATGTCTGAGCTCAAGCAAAGATTATGGTTTGTTCTCGGCGCACTAATTGTGTTCCGTTTAGGATCATTTGTGCCAATCCCTGGTATTGACGCCGCTGTATTAGCTCAGTTGTTTGAACAACAAAAGGGCACCATCGTAGAAATGTTTAACATGTTCTCTGGTGGTGCACTTGAGCGAGCCTCTGTATTGGCACTTGGTATTATGCCGTACATCTCAGCTTCAATTATCATGCAATTGCTTACTGTGGTTCATCCCGCAATGGCAGAGCTGAAAAAAGAAGGTGAAGCTGGACGTCGTAAGATCAGTCAATACACCCGCTACGGCACGTTAGTTCTAGCGACAGTACAATCAATTGCAATTGCAAGAAGTTTACCAGGAATGATGCCGGGTCTAGTAATGGACGCAGGTTTTGGTTTCTACTTTGCCGCTGTAGTAAGTTTAGTAACCGGTACCATGTTTTTAATGTGGTTAGGTGAACAAATTACTGAACGTGGTATTGGTAACGGTATATCTATCTTAATATTTGCAGGTATTGTTGCTGGCATGCCTTCAGCTGTTGCACAAACAGCAGAGATGGCGCGTCAAGGTGAATTGCACTTATTAGTATTATTGCTGATGTGTGTCATAGTATTCGCTGTAACCTTTTTTGTAGTATTTGTAGAACGTGGTCAACGACGTATTGTTGTTAACTACGCTAAGCGTCAGCAAGGCCGTAAGGTTTTCGCCGCGCAAAGCACGCATTTACCGCTTAAAGTTAATATGGCTGGTGTTATACCACCTATCTTTGCATCAAGTATTATCTTGTTCCCCGGCACTCTAGCGAGTTGGTTTGGACAAGGTGAAGGTGCAGTTGCTGACTTTCTACAAGAAGTATCTATTGCTATTTCTCCAGGTCAGCCGTTGTACGTTATGTTACTTGCCGCAGCGATAATATTTTTCTGTTTCTTCTACACGGCTCTTGTTTTCAATCCGCGTGAAACAGCAGATAACCTAAAAAAATCAGGTGCGTTTATTCCTGGGATTCGTCCTGGTGAGCAAACGTCTAAATATATAGATAAAGTGATGACACGCTTAACCTTAGCGGGTGCGTTGTATATTACCTTTATCTGTTTGGTACCTCAGTTCATGATCATCGCATGGGACGTTCAGTTCTACTTCGGTGGTACATCATTACTAATTATAGTAGTGGTTATTATGGACTTTATGGCACAAGTACAAACGCATATGATGTCTCATCAATATGACAATGTGCTTAAGAAAGCTAACTTAAAAGGTTAGGTCGTTAGACTTAACTCAATAGGTAAACGGAGTATAAAATGAAAGTACGTGCATCCGTAAAAAAGATTTGTCGTAATTGTAAAGTGGTTAAACGCAAAGGCGTAGTACGCATTCTTTGTGTAGAACCAAAGCACAAACAAAGACAAGGTTAAGCTTAGATTCATCTAAGCTGACAGCAATATCTTTTAGAAGTAGCATTGTGCAGAGATTTCTGTATAATGCCGCTTCGATTTGCAGAAAAGAAGACGGGTTGGGTATCCTAACGGGCTTTCCAACCTGATAATTTTAACCTTAAATAGGAGATGTGTTAGTGGCCCGTATCGCTGGCATTAACATCCCTGATCGTAAGCATGCAGTAATCGCCATTACTGCGATTTTCGGTATCGGAGCGACTCGCGCAAAAGCAATTTGTGCAGCAGCAGGTATCGCAGAATCAACGAAGATCAGTGAATTAGACGAAGCAAAAATAGATTTGCTACGTGCTGAAGTGGATAAATACACCGTAGAAGGTGATTTACGCCGTGAAGTTTCAATGAATATTAAACGTCTTATGGATTTAGGTTGTTACCGTGGCATACGCCATCGTCGCAGTCTTCCATTACGTGGTCAACGCACTAAAACTAATGCGCGCACCCGTAAAGGTCCTCGTAAGCCAATTAAGAAGTAAGAGGAACTAGACAATGGCTAAAACACCTGTACGTACGCGTAAACGCGTTAAAAAACAAGTTGCTGATGGCATGGCTCATATCCACGCCTCTTTCAACAACACAATCGTAACTCTTACAGATCGTCAAGGTAATGCTTTATCTTGGGCAACTGCAGGTGGTTCAGGTTTCCGTGGTTCACGTAAATCTACCCCATTTGCTGCTCAGGTAGCTGCAGACCGCGCTGGCGCCGCTGCAAAAGAGTTTGGTTTGAAGAATATTGAAGTTTTCGTTAAAGGCCCTGGACCAGGACGTGAGTCTGCAATCCGTGCCCTAAATGCTGCTGGTTTTAAAATCACCAACATTACTGACGTTACGCCTATTCCTCATAATGGTTGTCGTCCTCCTAAGAAACGTCGCGTTTAATCGTACTTTTTTTAGGATAGTTGGAGAAAGAAAATGGCTAGATATTTAGGTCCTAAGTTAAAGCTTAGTCGTCGCGAAGGAACAGATTTGTTCCTTAAAAGCGGTGTTAGAGCAATTGACACTAAATGTAAAATCGAAACAATACCAGGTCAGCACGGCGCACGTCGCGGTCGTTTGTCTGATTACGGTATTCAACTTCGTGAAAAACAAAAAGTTCGTCGTATTTATGGCGTACTAGAAAAGCAATTCCGTAATTACTACAAAGAAGCGGCTCGTTTGAAAGGTAATACAGGTGAAAACTTGTTACAACTTTTAGAGATTCGTCTTGATAACGTAGTATACCGTATGGGCTATGCAAGCACTCGTGCTGAAGCTCGTCAACTAGTTAGCCATAAAGCTATCGTAGTAAACGGCGTAGTTGTTAATATTCCATCTTTCAATGTTAAAGCTGAAGATGCAGTTTCTATTCGTGAGAAATCTAAAACTCAAGCGCGTATCATCGCTGCTTTAGAATTAGCTGAGCAACGTGAGAAGCCAGTCTGGGTTGAAGTAGATAACAAGAAACTTGAAGGCGTTTTCAAACGTGTTCCTGATCGTTCTGACTTGTCTGCCGAAATTAATGAACAGTTAATTGTTGAACTTTACTCTAAGTAAAGTAGCACTTAAGAGAGGAAATATATGCAGGGTTCTGTAACCGAATTCCTTAGACCGCGATTGGTTGGTATTGAAACCATTAGCGCGACTCGTGCTAAGGTAACTTTAGAGCCATTAGAGCGTGGTTTTGGTCATACTTTAGGTAATGCTTTACGTCGCATTCTTCTATCTTCAATGCCAGGTTGTGCTGTAACTGAAGTTGAGATTGACGGCGTTCTACACGAATACAGTAGTAAAGAGGGTGTGCAAGAAGACATCATCGAAATATTGTTGAACCTTAAGGGATTAGCTATAAGTTTAGAAGGTAAAAACGAAGCTGTTATTACTTTAACTAAATCCGGTGAAGGCCCTGTAACGGCAGCTGATATCCAACATGACGGAGATGTAACAATCGCAAATCCTAATCATGTAATCTGTAATTTAACAGGTGAAGGTTCTATCAGCATGCGCATCAAAATTGAAATGGGACGTGGTTATGTTCCTGCTTCAGTTAGACGCGATGCCGAGGATGAAGATCGTGCAATCGGACGTTTGTTAGTTGATGCTTCGTTCAGTCCAGTTGTAAGAATTGCCTACGATGTTGACTCTGCCCGAGTAGAACAGCGTACTGATTTAGACAAACTTGTACTTGATATGGAAACCAATGGTACATTGGATCCAGAAGAAGCTATTCGTCGTGCTTCAACAATTTTAGCTGAACAGCTAGATGCGTTTGTAGAATTGCGTGATATTAAAGAAGTAGAGCCAAAAGAAGAGAAACCTTTATTTGACCCTATTTTGCTTCGTCCAGTTGATGATCTTGAATTAACAGTTCGTTCAGCAAACTGCTTAAAAGCAGAAGCAATTCAATACATTGGCGATTTAGTACAGCGTGCAGAAGTTGAGCTTCTTAAAACACCTAATTTAGGTAAGAAGTCTTTAACAGAAATCAAAGACGTTTTGGCGTCTCGTGGTTTATCTTTAGGTATGCGCCTTGAAAATTGGCCGCCTGAAAGCATCGCTGATAACGACTAATTCGTTTATCGTTTTTTAATAGTTTGAGAGAAGGATTAACTTATGCGCCATCGTCAAAGCGGTCGCCAGTTAAACCGTAATAGCAGTCATCGTCAAGCGATGTTCCGTAATATGGCAAGTTCACTAGTTAAGCACGGCGTTATTAAAACGACTGTAGCTAAAGCTAAAGAACTACGTCGCGTTGTAGAGCCACTGATTACATTGGCCAAGACCGACAGTGTTGCAAATCGCCGTTTAGCGTTTGCTCGTACACAAGATAAAGAAGTAGTAGGTATTTTATTTAACGAACTTGGTGCACGTTACCAAGAACGTCCAGGTGGATATACTCGCATTTTAAAATGTGGTTTCCGTACTGGTGATAAAGCGCCTATGGCTTATGTTGAATTAGTAGACCGTCCTGCATCAGATGTTGTTGCAGAAGAAGTTGAAGAGTCAGCAGAAGCTTAATTTAGCCTAGCTAAATTTGCTTTAAAATTAAAAACGGAGCTTCGGCTCCGTTTTTGTTTTTAAAAATAATGATAATCAACCCTAGTGTAAACTTGACCAACCTTCAAATTCTCCGTATAACATTTACCCCCACTCTTAAGAGAATCAATTATGTCATCACGTAATCCTATCATTGCTGTAACCGGATCATCAGGAGCAGGTACATCGACAACGATAGAGTCGTTTGCACATATATTTCGTTCATTGGGTATCACTCCAGCTACGGTTGAAGGAGATAGTTTTCATCGGTACTCTCGACAAGAAATGGACCTCGAAAAGCGTAAGGCGAGAGAAGACAGAAGAAACATTAGTTATTTTGGTGATGAAGCTAACGATTTCGACGCCTTAGAAAAACTTTTCAGCACTTATTCTGAAACGGGTAAAGGCCAGATGCGTCGATACCTACACACATTTGATGAAGCCGTTCCCTACAACCAAATGCCGGGTACGTTTACACCCTGGGAAAAACTCGGTGATGGCACTGACTTACTCTTCTATGAAGGGTTACATGGCGGCGTGGTCACTGAAAAAAATGACGTAGCAAAACATGTCGACTTGTTAATTGGTATGGTACCAATAGTTAACTTAGAGTGGATACAGAAAATAATACGCGATACTAATCAACGTGGGCATAGCCGAGAAGCGGTAACAGCAAGCATAGTGCGCAGTATGGAAGACTATATCTCTTACATAACGCCACAGTTTTCAAAGACACATATCAACTTCCAGCGCGTACCGACAGTAGATACCTCGAACCCTTTTAGTGCTAAAGCGATACCAAGTCTTGATGAGAGTTTTGTGGTGATACGCTTTCGCGAAGCGACGGGTGTTGACTTCCCTTACTATTTATCGATGATTGACGGTGCCTTTATGTCACGGATCAACACCTTAGTTGTGCCGGGTGGGAAAATGGGGCTTGCCATGGAATTACTGTTAACACCATTGATCAGAGATTTAATGGAGAAAAAGCATCGCGCCAATAAGCAATTAGATTGGATGACTGATTTGTAGTAAATTGTGCTGTAACGTAAATTACAGCACATCATGCATTTACTCTTCTACTATTTCAAAGTCATGGGTGATTTTTACAGTTTTATTTAACATTAATGCCACTGAGCAGTATTTGTCAGCAGAAAGCTTAACGGCGCGCTCGACATGTTTTGCTGAAACTTCCTGACCTGTTATCACAAAGTGCAGATGAATATCAGAAAACAGTTTTGGCACTGAGTCTACACGCTTAGCTTCAATATCCACTTTACAACCACTTACGTTTTGCCTAGATTTATCAAGAATACTGACAACATCTACTGAGGAACAAGCCCCCAATGAAATCAATACATTCTCTAGCGGGCTAGGGGCAGATGCACCGGCGTTAGCGTCCAAAACAATCGTATGACCACTTTGCGAAGTACCCATAAATAATTCTTCACCCATCCATTTTACACTTGCTTTCATTGTTAGACCTTATATCTACTTATTAATGGGTAATATATTAACGTGCATCGGCTGAAATTTACTAGTGCTTCACCTAGATAATAAGAAAAAGAACCTTGAAGCCAACAAACAGCAGACAAAAGAAAATATCACTTGAGAAAAGTAATATCATTAGTATAATGGCGCCTCACTTCTTGAGTCTCTTTAAATTCCCAAACAAACTAAGATTCACCAGAGAAGTGTAACTCTTCATCTTAGATGGAAAGTAAACTAGGGGTATAGTTCCAATTGGTAGAACAGCGGTCTCCAAAACCGACGGTTGGGAGTTCGAATCTCTCTACCCCTGCCATATTTTATAAAGTATTTTTTAATACTTTTGAAGTAACTTCAGTGATGAAGTTAACATGCCATAGGCAAATATTTACAGGTCAATATTATGAATGCAAGTACAGAAAGCCAGCCAAACGGATCTCTTGATTCGCTAAAATGGATAATTGTTATCCTACTTTTAGCCGGAGTCGTTTTCGCCAATTATTTTTACGGTGATGAATCCGTTTTATACCGTGCGATAGGTGCCGTTGTCGGTATCGTTATTGCTGGTGTAATCGCCATGCAAACTGTTAAAGGTCACAACGCCGTTGCATTTGCGAAAGAATCACGTACTGAAATTCGTAAAGTTGTTTGGCCAACACGCCAAGAAGCGATACAAACTACAGGTATCGTATTGTTCGCTACTTTTATTATGTCTTTAGTGATGTGGGGACTTGATTCTACACTATTTTGGGTAGTTGGCTTTATTACAGGTTTGAAGGTGTAATCATGACTGAAGAAATTTTATCTCCTGAAGAGAATGAACAAAACGAAGAAAAAGCAATTAACACAAACCCGAAATTACGTTGGTATGTTGTACAAGCTTTTTCTGGCTACGAAGGACGCGTGCAAAAAACATTGGTTGAGCATATCGAAATTCAAGGATTGCATGAAAAGTTTGGTCAAATTCTTGTGCCTACCGAAGAAGTCGTTGAAATGCGTGCTGGTCAAAAGCGTAAGAGTTCACGTAAGTTTTTCCCTGGCTATGTATTAGTACAAATGGAAATGGATGTTGAAGCCTGGCATTTAGTTAAAAGTGTGCCACGTGTTTTAGGTTTTATCGGTGGTACCAGTGATCGCCCAGCACCTATTTCACAAAAAGAAGCTGACCGTATTTTACAAAGACTAGAAGATACCGACAAGCCTCGTCCTAAAACATTGTTTGAGCCCGGCGAAGTGGTTCGTGTTATTGATGGCCCATTTGCTGACTTTAACGGTGTTGTTGAAGAATTAGATTACGATAAAAACCGTATTAAAGTATCGGTATTAATCTTTGGTCGTTCAACACCAGTAGATTTAGAGTTCGGACAAGTCGAAAAAGGCTAACCACTCAGTAATAAATAATAATTCGAAAAGGCTAGAGATGTGAATCTCTAGCCTTTTTTGTTATATCAATATAATCCGTTCAACTACCCCTGAAGCCATATAAATAAGAATTTCATTAAAGTCTTGTGTAAAAGGGCTTTTTTAATATATAATCCGCTGCCTATTTTTTTTAAGTGACTTCGTCGTTTAGGAAAAAGTAAGGATAATCGAACAACGGGGAGCTGAATTAAATTTTAGCGTTAACACCCAAACTAAAGGTATTGAAAAATGGCTAAGAAAGTCCAAGCTCTAATCAAGCTACAAGTTGCTGCTGGTGCAGCAAACCCGTCACCGCCAGTTGGTCCTGCTTTAGGTCAACACGGTGTGAATATCATGGAATTTTGTAAGGCGTTCAACGCAAAAACAGAATCTTTAGAAAAAGGCGCTCCAGTACCAGTAGTTATTACTGTATACAGCGATCGTTCTTTTACATTTGAAACAAAAACACCACCTGCTTCTTACTTATTGAAAAAAGCAGCTGGCATCAAAAGCGGTTCTGGCCGTCCTAACACTGACAAAGTGGGTACTGTTACTACAGCTCAACTTGAAGAAATTGTTAAGACAAAAGAAGCTGACTTAACTGCTGGTTCTATGGAAGCTGCAGTGCGTACCATTGCGGGTTCTGCTCGTTCAATGGGTTTAGTGGTAGAGGACTAATCAATGACTAAATTAACGAAACGCGCTCGTCTAATCCGTGAAAAAGTAGACGTATTAAAAGATTATGATATTGCTGAAGCCATTTCTTTATTAAAAGAACTTGCTACTGCAAACTTCCGTGAAAGTGTAGATGTTGCTGTAAATCTTGGCATCGATGCTCGTAAATCAGACCAAAACGTACGTGGCGCAGCTGTATTACCAAATGGTACTGGCCGTGATGTTCGTGTTGCTGTATTTACACAGGGCGCAAATGCTGAGAAAGCGAAAGAAGCTGGTGCTGACATCGTAGGTATGGAAGATTTAGCTGAATTAGTTAAAAAAGGCGAGATGAACTTTGATGTTGTAATCGCTTCTCCAGATGCTATGCGTGTTGTTGGTCAACTTGGTCAGATTTTAGGCCCACGTGGTTTAATGCCTAACCCTAAAGTTGGTACTGTAACACCAGACGTTGTAACCGCTATTAACAATGCAAAATCGGGCCAGATCCGTTACCGCAATGATAAAAACGGTATCATCCATACTACTATTGGTAAGGCTGATTTCGACGATGCTAAATTACAAGAAAACCTAGAGTTTTTATTGGAAGCTTTAAAGAAAGCTAAACCAGCAAATGCTAAAGGTCAGTACATTAAGAAACTTTCTATCTCAACTACTATGGGCGCCGGTGTATCGGTAAACCAAGCTAGTTTGACAGCAGTTTCTAAGTAAAGTCACATTTTTTGCACTTTACAAGGGTTAAATTATAGACTATAATTTCGCCCTTAAAAATTTTGGTAGGTGTTGTTTTATTCTTTTAGAAGTTTAAACAACCCCGTCAAAGACCGTAGGAGTTTATGAGGTAATTATTTACTTTAATAGACTTAATTTTTCCTACGTAGATGGTGATTACCCAGTATTTCCTAATTCTGGTCCTCGCCGTAACGGCCTAGTTTACTTTCTTTAAAAGAATATAAACTAGGGATAGTAAATACCGGTTTATTTAACCGGTGAACCAGGAGTTAAAGCCAATGGCTATCAATCTTGATGACAAAAAGGCAATTGTTGCTGAAGTTCAAGAAGCTGCTAGTGGCGCTCACTCAGTTGTAATCGCGGATGCCCGTGGTGTTGGAGTGGAAGCAATTACTGCATTGCGTAAGCAAGCACGTGAAAGTGGTGTATGGATGAAAGTTGTCCGTAACACATTAGCACGTCGTGCAGTAAAAGGTACTCAATTTGAATGTGTTTCTGACGTATTCAAAGGACCTTCATTAATTGCTTTTTCATCTGATCACCCAGGTGCCGCTGCACGTTTATTCACAGCCTTCGCTAAATCTAACGAAGCCTTTGATTTAAAAGCAGCTGCATTTGAAGGTAATTCAGTAGACGTAAATGTGTTAGCTAAGCTACCTACTTACGACGAAGCGATTGCACGTTTAATGAGCGCAATGAAAGAAGCATCTGCAGGCAAATTAGTCCGCACGATTGCTGCAGTACGCGATCAGAAAGAACAAGAAGCCGCTTAATAATTGTTTACCTCTGCTATTACTTAAACATAGGCAGAGCACAATTCGCACTTTTTGTATTTATAGTTATTTCAAACAGCCAAAGGCTGTTTATTAAAAAACAGGAAATTTAAAATGTCTATTTCTAAAGACGATATCCTAAACGCAGTTGCTGACATGTCAGTAATGGACGTTGTTGCTTTAATCGAAGCAATGGAAGAAAAATTTGGCGTATCTGCATCAGCTGCTGTTGCCGCTGCTGGACCAGCTGAAGCTGTTGAAGAGCAAAGCGAATTCAACGTTGTTATGACTAGCTTCGGTGAGAAGAAAGTTGCAGTAATCAAAGCAGTTCGTGGCGCTACAGGTTTAGGCCTTAAAGAAGCTAAAGACTTAGTTGAAGCTCTTGGCGTTGTTAAAGAAGGCGTTGACAAAGCTGAAGCTGAAGCTCTTAAGACTCTTCTTGAAGAAGCTGGCGCTTCTGTTGAGATCAAATAATCTGTTTTTAAACAGATTATTTGCCTGAAAAGGCAATGGCTGGTGACTTTAAAGTCACCGGCCTTTTTGCGCTAAAGAAAGTGGTTTTTTTTAAACCAAAAAGTGCATAATTGGTACTAAATGTATTAAGTATCATTGCAATATCCTGTCTGATACCAATTGGATTAGCTAACACAAAGTATGAAGCTATACTGAAGTTGTCTAGTCCAATTGGTATTTTAAAGGCAGATCGGCCATAACCAGCAAGCTGAGGAACCCCATGGTTTACTCTTACTCCGAAAAGAAACGTATTCGCAAGGACTTTGGTAAAAGCATACAAGTAATGGATTATCCATTCTTGTTATCAATCCAACTCGAATCTTTCCGTAAGTTTATTGATATTGATCCAACAGGTGAAACAGGCCTAGAGGCTGCGTTTCATTCTATTTTCCCAATTAAAGCTTACTCTGGTAGCTCAGAGTTACAATATGTGAGCTACAGACTTGGCGAACCGTTATTTGATGTCAAAGAATGTCAAATCCGCGGTGTAACCTATTCTGCGCCGCTTCGCGTTAAATTACGTTTAGTAGTTTACGATAAAGAAGCGCCAGCAGGCACAGTTAAAGATATCAAAGAACAAGAAGTATACATGGGTGAAATCCCATTAATGACAGACAACGGTACGTTTGTTATTAATGGTACTGAGCGTGTTATTGTTTCGCAATTACATCGTTCTCCAGGTGTGTTTTTCGATCATGATAAAGGTAAAACACACTCATCTGGTAAAGTATTATATAACGCACGCGTTATTCCTTACCGTGGTTCTTGGTTAGATTTTGAGTTTGATCCTAAAGATAATTTATTTGTACGTATTGACCGTCGTCGTAAATTACCGGCGTCAATCATTTTACGTGCCTTAGAGTATTCTACTGAAGAAATTCTAGACATGTTCTATGACACCACTGACTTTTCAATCAAAGGCGATAAGTTGATCATGGATTTAATCCCTGAGCGCTTACGCGGTGAAACGGCAACGTTTGACATTTGTTTGAAAAATGGTGATGTATTAGTAGAACAAGGTCGTCGCATTACTGCACGTCATATTCGTTCATTGTCGAAAGAAAATCTTGAAAAGCTAGAAGTCCCAGCTGAGTACATCGTAGGTAAAGTTTTATCTAAAGCTTACATCGATGAGTCTACTGGTGAAGTTATTGCTGAAGCCAATGCTGAAATAACATTAGAGTTATTAGCAGAGCTAAGCCAAGCTGGCCATAAAGTTCTTTCTACTTTATATATGAATGAATTCGATGTTGGTTCATACATGTCTGACACTATTCGTGTTGATGGTACTTCAAACAAGCTAGAAGCTTTAGTTGAAATATACCGCATGATGCGCCCAGGCGAGCCACCAACAAAAGATGCAGCAGAAACGTTATTTACTAACTTGTTTTTTGCTCCAGAACGCTATGATTTATCAACCGTTGGTCGAATGAAGTTCAACCGTCGTGTTGGCAATTCAGACGATGTTGGAAGTGGCATTTTATCTAACGATGACATTATTTCAGTAATGAGAACCTTAATCGCCATTCGTGACGGTAAAGGCGAGACTGATGATATCGATCACTTAGGTAACCGTCGTATTCGCTCTGTTGGCGAAATGGCAGAAAACCAATTCCGTGTTGGTCTAGTACGTGTTGAACGTGCTGTACGTGAACGTTTAAGTCTTGGTGACTTAGACGCTATCATGCCACAAGACCTAATCAACGCTAAGCCTATCTCTGCGGCTGTGAAAGAATTTTTCGGTTCTTCACAATTGTCACAGTTTATGGATCAAAACAACCCGTTATCAGAAGTGACGCATAAACGTCGTATCTCCGCATTAGGCCCAGGTGGTTTGACGCGTGAACGTGCTGGTTTTGAAGTTCGAGATGTACATCCGACCCATTATGGTCGTGTATGTCCTATCGAAACGCCGGAAGGTCCAAACATTGGTTTGATTAACTCACTGTCGTGTTATGCACGTACTAACGATTACGGTTTCTTAGAAACTCCATATCGTAAAGTAGTTGATGGTTTAGTCACTGATGATATTGATTATTTATCAGCAATTGAAGAAGGTAACTTCGTTATTGCCCAAACTACAGCTCCGGTTGATAGTGAAGGTAAGTTAGTAGACGGCTTAGTACAATGTCGTCACAAAAACGAATTTACATTAATCTCGGCAGAACAAGTCCAATACATGGATGTTTCGCCACAGCAGATTATTTCAGTTGCAGCAAGTTTAATTCCGTTCCTTGAGCACGATGATGCTAACAGAGCCCTGATGGGTTCAAACATGCAACGTCAAGCCGTACCAACTCTTATCGTTGATAAGCCGTTAGTCGGTACAGGTATGGAAAAAGTTGTAGCTGTTGATTCAGGTGTAACTGCTGTTGCAAAACGTGGTGGTGTAGTCAGCTATGTTGACGCTTCTCGTATTGTTGTTAAAGTTAATGAAGACGAAATGCATGCTGGTGAAGCCGGTATTGATATTTATAACTTAACTAAATATACGCGTTCAAACCAAAATACATGTATCAACCAACGTCCACAGTGTCGTATGGGTGAACCTGTTACACGTGGTGATGTTTTAGCTGATGGTCCTTCAACGGACATGGGTGAATTAGCCCTAGGTCAAAACATGCGTATAGCGTTTATGCCTTGGAATGGTTACAACTTCGAAGATTCAATGTTGTTATCTGAACGTGTTGCTACAGAAGATCGTTTCACTACTGTTCATATTCAAGAATTAACCTGTATAGCACGAGACACTAAATTAGGTAGTGAAGAAATTACTTCTGATATTCCTAATGTTGGTGAATCAGCTTTATCTAAATTAGATGAAGCGGGTGTTGTTTACATCGGTGCTGAAGTTAAT
The DNA here is from genome assembly GCF_014077245.1 of Colwellia sp. BRX8-9. NCBI lineage: Bacteria > Pseudomonadati > Pseudomonadota > Gammaproteobacteria > Alteromonadales > Colwelliaceae > Colwellia > Colwellia sp. BRX8-9. Next base: position 9,469 of record NZ_JACGVN010000011.1, on the reverse strand, counting down.
GGTGGCGACATCTTAGTGGGTAAAGTTACTCCTAAAGGTGAAACACAATTAACACCAGAAGAAAAACTATTACGTGCTATTTTCGGTGAGAAAGCAGCTGACGTTAAAGACAGCTCTTTACGTGTACCTAATTCAGTTAAAGGTACTATCATCGACGTTCAAATCTTCACCCGTGACGGTGTAGAAAAAGATAAGCGCGCTGTTGAAATTGAAGAATTACAACTTAAAGAAGTTAAGAAAGATTTAGGCGATGAATTTAGCATCTTAGAAGATGGTATTTATGCTCGTGCTAAAAACCTTCTTTTATCTGCTGGCTTAAACGAATCAGACATTAATAGTATGTCTCGTGCAAATTGGTTAGTTCAAAACTTGTCTGACGAAGGTCAACAATCTGAGCTTGAACAAATTGCTGAGCAATACGACAATATTAAAGCTGATTTCGATAAGAAGTTTGAAATTAAACGTCGTAAGATCACGCAAGGTGCTGATTTAGCTCCAGGTGTTCTTAAAATTATCAAAGTTTACTTAGCGATAAAACGCCACATCCAACCGGGTGATAAAATGGCCGGTCGTCATGGTAACAAAGGTGTTATTTCAAACGTCGTTCCAGTAGAAGATATGCCTTACGATCAATATGGTGTTCCTGTTGATGTGGTACTTAACCCGTTAGGTGTACCATCACGAATGAACATTGGTCAGATCTTAGAAACTCATCTAGGTATGGCGTGTCGTGGTATTGGCGAAAAAATCAACCGTATGTTGGAAGCGCAACAAGAAATTCATAAACTACGTAACTTCATTCAAGAAGTTTACAATGTTGGTGAATCTCGTCAAGTTGTTGACATCGCGAGCTTCTCTGATGATGAAGTGATGCGTTTAGCTAATAACTTACGTGCCGGTCTTCCTATTGCTACTCCAGCATTTGATGGTGCAGCAGAGAAAGAAATCAAAGAGATGTTTAGACTTGCTGATATGCCTGAAAGCGGTCAGTTTATCTTAACTGACGGTCGTACTGGTCGTGAATTTGAACGTCCTGTAACGGTTGGCTACATGTATATGTTAAAACTTAACCATTTGGTTGATGACAAAATGCATGCACGTTCTACTGGCTCTTACTCATTAGTAACGCAACAACCTCTTGGCGGTAAAGCGCAATTTGGTGGTCAACGTTTCGGTGAGATGGAAGTATGGGCACTAGAAGCATACGGTGCTGCTTATACGCTACAAGAAATGTTAACGGTTAAATCTGATGATGTTAACGGTCGTACTAAGATGTATAAAAACTTAGTAGACGGTGATCACAGAATGGAGCCAGGCATTCCTGAATCATTCAACGTATTGTTGAAAGAAATTCGTTCGTTAGGTATTAACATCGAATTAGATCAGGACTAGCTTCCAAAGCTGCATGCTGACTATCAAATTGATGAGTCAGTACACGGAGAAAGCAGGCAACTGCTTTCTCTTTAAGGTTTAACTCCGACAGGAGAAGAAGTGTGAAAGATTTACTTAAGTTTCTTAAGCAACAAAATCAAACAGAAGAGTTCGATGGTATACGTATCGGACTAGCCTCACCAGATCAGATTCGTTCTTGGTCATTTGGTGAAGTAAAAAAACCTGAAACGATTAACTACCGTACGTTCAAACCAGAACGTGACGGTCTATTTTGTGCGCGTATTTTTGGTCCAGTAAAAGATTACGAATGTCTTTGTGGCAAATACAAGCGTTTAAAGCATCGTGGTGTTATTTGTGAAAAATGTGGCGTTGAAGTTACATTAACAAAAGTTCGTCGTGACCGTATGGGTCATATCGAATTAGCAAGCCCAGTTGCACATATCTGGTTCTTAAAATCATTACCTTCGCGTATTGGTTTATTACTTGATATGACACTTCGTGATATCGAACGTGTTCTCTATTTTGAATCTTATGTTGTTACTGAACCTGGTATGACAACATTAGAAAAAAGCCAAATTCTAACTGAAGAAGAATATCTTGATGCTTTAGAAGAGCATGGTGATGAATTTGACGCATTAATGGGTGCTGAAGCTGTTTTAGCTTTACTACAACAAATCGATTTAGAAGGCGAAGTAGCGCAAATGCGTGAAGAGCTTCCTGAAATTGGTAGTGAAACTAAGCGTAAAAAAGTCACTAAGCGTTTAAAATTAATGGAAGCATTCGCCGCTTCAGGTAATAAGCCTGAGTGGATGATTATGAACGTACTACCCATTTTACCGCCGGATTTACGTCCGTTAGTACCTTTGGATGGTGGCCGTTTTGCTACGTCTGATTTGAACGATTTATACCGTCGTGTTATTAACCGTAACAACCGTTTAAAACGTCTTCTTGACTTAGTTGCTCCAGATATTATCGTACGTAACGAAAAACGTATGTTACAAGAATCTGTTGATGCACTTCTTGATAACGGTCGTCGTGGTCGCGCAATTACCGGTTCTAACAAACGTCCTCTTAAATCTCTTGCCGATATGATTAAAGGTAAGCAAGGTCGTTTCCGTCAGAATCTATTGGGTAAACGTGTTGATTACTCTGGTCGTTCTGTAATTACTGTTGGTCCTACACTGCGTTTACACCAGTGTGGTTTACCGAAAAAAATGGCACTTGAATTATTCAAACCATTTATTTACGGTAAATTAGAAGCTCGTGGTTTAGCGACTACGATTAAAGCGGCTAAAAAATTAGTTGAACGTGAAGGCGCTGAAGTTTGGGATGTACTTGACGAAGTTATTCGTGAACATCCAGTTATGCTTAACCGTGCACCAACACTTCACAGACTAGGTATCCAAGCGTTTGAACCTGTTCTAATTGAAGGTAAAGCAATTCACTTGCATCCTCTAGTTTGTGCGGCATACAACGCCGATTTCGATGGTGACCAAATGGCGGTACACGTACCGTTAACTATCGAAGCGCAAATGGAAGCTCGTACCTTAATGATGTCTACCAATAACGTGTTATCACCAGCAAACGGTGAGCCGATTATTGTACCATCACAAGATGTTGTTTTAGGCTTGTACTACTTAACACGTGACCGTGTTAATGGTTTAGGTGAAGGCATGGTTTTTGCTGACACTAAAGAAGCTGAAAAAGCTTACCGCACAGGTGTTGCAGAACTTCACGCCCGTGTAAAAATTCGTATCACAGAATACTTTAAAGACGAAGAAGGTAACTTTACTGTTCCTAAAACGACTTTACGTGATACCACGGTAGGTCGAGCCATTATGTGGCAGGTTTGTCCAAAAGGTATGCCTTACGATCTAATCGATCAACCGCTTGGCAAAAAACCAATTTCGAAATTAATTAACCACGCTTACCGTAACTTAGGTTTGAAAGAAACGGTTATTTTTGCTGACCAAATCATGTACACAGGTTTCCATTACGCGATGATCGCGGGTTGTTCTGTTGGTATTGATGATATGGTTATTCCTGCGGCTAAATACACTATTATCGAAGAGTCGGAAGAAGAAGTTGCTGAAATCCAAACTCAATTCGAGCAAGGTTTAGTTACTCAGGGCGAAAAATATAACAAAGTTATTGATATTTGGTCATCTGCCAACGAGAAAATCTCTAAAGCGATGATGGACAATTTATCAAAAGAAACTGTTATTAACCGTGACGGCGTGCCAGAAGAACAAGATTCATTTAACTCTATCTACATGATGGCTGACTCGGGTGCTCGTGGTAGTGCTGCTCAGATCCGTCAGTTAGCGGGTATGCGTGGCTTGATGGCTAAACCAGATGGTTCTATCATCGAAACGCCAATCAAAGCTAACTTCCGTGAAGGTTTGAACGTATCTGAATACTTCATCTCAACTCACGGTGCGCGTAAAGGTCTTGCCGATACTGCACTTAAAACAGCTAACTCGGGTTACTTAACTCGTCGTTTAGTTGATGTTGCACAAGATTTGGTTGTGACTGAACATGATTGTGGTACTTTCGACGGTCTACAAATGACACCACTAATCGAAGGTGGCGATGTTGTTGAACCATTAAGAGAACGTGTTCTTGGTCGTGTTGTTGCTGAAGATGTTATCAAGCCGGGTACTGACGAAGTTTTATTACCTCGTAACACGCTAATTGACGAAGCTTTATGTGATTTCATTGAAGAAAACTCAATTGATCAAATGAAAGTACGTTCAATTATTACCTGTAAAACCGATTTTGGTATTTGTGCTCATTGTTACGGTCGTGATTTGGCTCGTGGCCATATGATCAACCAAGGTGAAGCTATTGGTGTTGTTGCAGCACAATCAATCGGTGAACCTGGTACACAGCTTACCATGCGTACGTTCCACATCGGTGGTGCCGCATCGCGTGCTTCTGCTGAAAACAACGTACAAGTTAAAAACACAGGTACTTTGAAACTTCAAAATGCTAAGTTTGTAACTAACTCTGAAGATCATCTTGTTATTACCTCACGTTCATCTGAAATGACGGTAATTGATGAGCTAGGTCGTGAGAAAGAACGTTATAAAGTGCCTTACGGTACTGTGCTTTCTAAGAAAGATGGTGGTTCAATTGTTGCCGGTGAAATCATCGCTAACTGGGACCCGCATACTCACCCTATTATTACGGAAGTAGCAGGTAAAGTTCAGTTCGTTGATCTTTCTGATGGCGTGACTATGGTTCGTCAAACTGATGATCTGACTGGTCTTTCAAGTATTATTGTTACTGACGCAGGTCAACGTAATGCAACGGGTAAAGAAATGCGCCCAGCATTGAAACTTGTTGATGCTAACGGTGAAGAAGTTATGATTGCCGGGACTGAAATCCCAGCACTTTACTACTTACCGGGTAATGCAATTGTTAACCTAGAAGATGGCGCGGATGTAAACATTGGTGATGCACTTGCTCGTATACCACAAGCAAGTTCTAAAACTCGTGATATAACCGGTGGTCTTCCACGTGTTGCTGATTTATTTGAAGCACGTAAGCCTAAACTTCCTGCAATTCTTGCTGAGAAAACAGGTGTTGTTGCTTTCGGTAAAGAAACCAAAGGTAAAGTGCGCTTATTAATCACTCAACCTAGCGGTGAAGTATACGAAGAGATGATCCCTAAAACGCGTCTTTTGAATATCTATGAGGGTGAGCCAGTAATCAAAGGTGAAGTTATTGCCGATGGTCCTGAGTCTCCGCATGATATCTTGCGTTTACGTGGTGTTGCACCTGTTGCTAATTACATTGTTAACGAAGTACAAGAAGTATATCGTTTACAAGGTGTAAAAATTAACGACAAGCACATCGAAGTTATCGTCCGTCAAATGATTCGCAAGTGTGAAATCTTAGACGCGGGTGATAGTGATTTCTTGAAAGGCGAACAAGTAGAAGTAGCGCGTGTTAATATTTCAAACCGCGAGCTTGAATCTGCTGGTAAGCAACCTGCTGAATACGAAATGCAAATGATGGGTATTACTAAAGCATCATTAGCAACTGAATCGTTTATTTCAGCGGCATCTTTCCAAGAAACAACACGTGTACTTACTGAAGCTGCTGTTGCAGGTAAGAAAGATAAGTTACGTGGCTTGAAAGAAAACGTTATCGTTGGTCGTTTGATCCCAGCGGGTACAGGTTATTCGTACCATCAGGAACGTGCTAAACGTAAACTACAAGCAAAAATGCCTGCTGTTGAAGAAGTCGCTGTTTCAGCTGACGATGCAGCACAAGCATTAACTGACGCACTAAATGCTAGTGATTAAGTAAAAAATATAGCGTTAATGGCCTGTGCTACTTGACAGGCCATAGCTTGACCTATAGAATTCCGCGACCCTATATCCTGTACTGTTTATGTATAGCATTTAAGGTCGCGGATTTTCACGTTTATAAGGGTGTAAATTTCTCATTGATTGGAATTTACACAAGTTTAACTAATCGGGAGCTATTTAATGGCAACTATTAACCAATTAGTACGTAAACCACGTGTAAGACAAGTAACTAAAAGTAACGTTCCAGCGTTACAAGCTTGTCCACAACGTCGTGGCGTATGTACTCGTGTGTATACAACTACACCGAAAAAACCTAACTCAGCACTTCGTAAAGTTGCTCGTGTTCGTTTAACTAACGGCTTCGAAGTAACTTCATACATCGGTGGTGAAGGACATAATTTACAAGAGCATAGCGTTATTTTAATACGCGGTGGCCGTGTAAAAGATTTACCGGGTGTGCGTTATCACACCGTTCGTGGCGCGCTTGATTGTTCAGGTGTAAGCGACAGAAGACAAGGCCGTTCTAAATACGGTGCTAAACGACCTAAATCTTAAGTTTTCCTCTCTAACTCCTTATAGATAGGAAGAGAAAAAAACGTTAAGTAAGGCCAAATAAGAAATTTTTAAATTTATATATTTTGGATTAATCCTGAATACTACGGAGAATTAAGATGCCAAGAAGACGCGTCGTAGGGCAACGTAAAATATTGCCAGATCCTAAGTTCCATAATGAACTTTTAGCAAAATTCATCAACATCCTTATGGTTGATGGTAAAAAATCTACTGCAGAAAAAATTGTTTACGGTGCATTAGACATTTTAACTGAAAAAAACAGCGAGAAAACTCACTTAGAGCTTTTCGAAACTGCTTTAGATAATATCCGCCCATCTGTCGAAGTTAAATCTCGTCGTGTTGGTGGTTCTACTTATCAAGTACCAGTTGAAGTTCGTCCAGTTCGTCGTAATGCTCTAGCCATGCGTTGGTTAGTTGAAGCAGCTCGTAAACGTGGTGAAAAATCAATGGCTCAGCGCCTAGCTAACGAAATGTTAGATGCGTCTGACAGCAAAGGTTCAGCGGTTAAGAAACGTGAAGACGTTCACCGTATGGCTGATGCTAACAAAGCGTTCGCTCACTACCGCTGGTAAGCTAGCAGTTTTGAATGGATGTATGATTTACCCTTTGCGTATGCTTAGGGTAAATACATGGCTAGCAAGAGTTTCTCTTGCTAGCCATACTAACTTTTACGGACTGATGCTTTGCGCAGTTCAAAAAGTATTAAACAGTAGTATTAAACAAATACTCACCGCTTACGCGAATATTTATTTAATAGTACTAATTATTAGTGACTAAGAATTAGAGGATTTCATTTTGGCACGTATCACCCCTATTGAGCGCTACCGTAACATTGGTATCTGTGCGCACGTAGATGCTGGCAAAACGACAACCACAGAACGTGTTTTGTTTTACACGGGTCTTTCTCACAGAATTGGTGAAGTGCACGATGGCGCTGCAACCATGGACTGGATGGAACAAGAGCAAGAGCGTGGTATTACCATTACCTCAGCCGCGACAACTTGTTTCTGGAAAGGCATGGACGGTCAATTTGTTGACCACCGTATTAATATTATCGATACTCCTGGTCACGTTGATTTTACCATTGAAGTTGAACGCTCTTTGCGTGTCCTCGATGGTGCTGTATTAGTTTTATGTGCCTCTTCAGGTGTTCAACCGCAAACAGAAACTGTTTGGCGTCAAATGGAAAAGTATGCCGTTCCACGCATTGTTTTTGTTAACAAAATGGACCGCACTGGCGCAGACTTTCTTTCTGTTGTTGGTCAGCTAAAAGCACGTCTAAAAGCAAATGCAGTTCCTATTCAGTTACCTATTGGTTCAGAAGAAGATTTTAAAGGTGTTATAGACCTTGTTAAAATGAAAGTGATCAACTGGAGTGAAGACGATCACGGGATGACTTTTACTTATTCAGCAATACCTACCGATATGCAAGACCTTGCCGATGAATGGCGTGAGAATATGATATCGGAAGCGGCTGAAGTGTCAGACGAGCTAATGGATAAATACCTTGAAGATGGCGATTTGACAGAAGACGAAATCAAGTCAGCACTTCGACAACGTACCCTTAATAATGAAATCATTCTTTGTACTTGTGGCTCTGCTTTTAAAAACAAAGGCGTACAAGCTGTTTTAGATGCGGTTATTGATTATTTACCCTCACCAACGGAAGTTGCTGCTATTACGGGTATTAGTGATGACAAAAATGAAACACCTGCAACGCGTGCCGCAGATGATAGTGCACCATTTTCCGCGTTAGCCTTTAAAATTGCCACTGACCCTTTTGTCGGTACGTTAACCTTCTTCCGCGTCTATTCCGGAGTAGTAAAAACAGGCGATAGTGTCTTTAATCCGATTAAAGGCAAGAAAGAACGTCTCGGTCGTCTAGTGCAAATGCATGCTAATGACCGTCAAGAAATTAAAGAAGTTCGTGCTGGTGATATTGCAGCAGCCATCGGTTTAAAAGATGTTACTACGGGTGAAACACTGTGTGATGCCAATCACGTAATAACACTTGAGAAAATGGAATTCCCTGATCCGGTAATTTCAATAGCCGTTGAGCCAAAAACCATTGCTTCTCAAGACAAGTTAGCCCTAGCCTTAAGTAAATTATCAGCTGAAGATCCTTCGTTTAAGGTCGCTACTGATGATGAAACGGGTCAAACGATCATTTCCGGTATGGGTGAGCTACACTTAGACATTATTGTCGAGCGCATGAAACGTGAGTTTGGCGTCGAATGTAATGTCGGTAAGCCACAAGTTGCTTATCGTGAAACTATTCGTTCTACGGTTGAAGTAGAAGGTAAATTTATTCGACAATCAGGTGGTAAAGGCCAATTTGGTCACGTTTGGTTGAAAATGGAACCCTTACCAGAAGGTGGTGGTTTCGAATTTGTTAACGAAATTGTTGGCGGTACTGTTCCTAAAGAATATATACCTGCCATTGAAAAAGGCTGTTTTGAGCAAATGGATAGCGGTGTATTAGCCGGTTATCCAATGCTTGATGTTAAAGTAACACTTTATGACGGTTCTTTTCATGACGTTGACTCTAATGAAATGGCGTTTAAAGTTGCTGCTTCAATGGGCTTTAGAGAAGGGGCGTTAAAAGCTACGCCGACACTTCTAGAACCTATGATGAAAGTAGAAGTAACTACGCCAGAAGAAAACATGGGTGATGTCGTTGGCGATTTAAATCGTCGTCGCGGTATGATCGATGGCATGGACGAAGGTCCTGCTGGCTCTAAGATAGTGAATGCAATAGTACCACTGTCTGAAATGTTTGGTTATGCTACTGCATTACGCAGTGCAACACAGGGCCGCGCCTCTTATTCGATGGAATTTTTACAATACAGTGAAGCTCCTAAGAATGTAGTTGCGGCAATAACAGAATCTCTTGGAATCTCGTAAGACACTCACTTATAGTTAGTGAAAGTCTAGCTCGGTCATCTTGGCTGCGCTTTTAATAAACTTTAAGGTAATTGAAAAATGGCTAAAGCAAAATTTGAACGTTTAAAACCGCATGTTAACGTTGGTACTATCGGTCACGTCGATCACGGTAAAACAACTTTAACAGCTGCTATCTCTGCAGTATTAACTAAAGTACACGGTGGTGAAGTTAAAGATTTCGCACAAATCGATAATGCTCCTGAAGAGCGTGAGCGTGGTATTACAATCAATACTTCTCACAT
>NZ_JACGVN010000023.1:0-70230 GCF_014077245.1 Colwellia sp. BRX8-9 | reverse complement strand
TATGAAAATGAAAGAAAAAGATGATGATAACGAACATAATCATTAATTAACCAAAATAGTCACTTAGCATATGTTAGGTGACTTTTTGCTTAAAGGGACATATATGCAAATTATTAAATTATTATTACTGCTTGCCTTATTAGGTATAGGTGCTGCGGCTACTGTGATGTATTCGGGTTTGGTTGATGTTGCGGCTGATGAGCCTCATAGTGATTTGGTCTACTGGTTTTTAGAAGAAACCAGAGAAAACGCTATTAAAAATGCAGCTCAAGATATTGTAGTGCCTGATTTAAGTGATCCAGAATTAGTATTAACAGGACACCCAATCTAGTTTTAATAGTATGCCCAATCTAAATTGATCCTCCCTACCGATGCACTACACTGAAATAACCAAGCGACATGATCACAGGTGATTTATGGCTACGCCAAGGAAACAACAAATCAGTTTAATAGATACCCCTTATTATCATTGTGTTTCGCGTTGTGTTCGACGAGTATTAACAGGACACCCAATCTAGTTTTAATAGGACGCCCAATCTAAATTGATCCTCCCTACCGATGCACTACACTGAAATAACCAAGCGACATAATCACAGGTGATTTATGGCTACGCCAAGGAAACAACAAATCAGTTTAATAGATACCCCTTATTATCATTGTGTTGCGCGTTGTGTTCGACGCGCTTTTTTATGTGGCGAAGATGCCTTGTCAGGCCAAAGCTTTGATCACCGCAGAGAGTGGGTAGAAGAGAAGTTACACTTTCTTATCGAGGTCTTTGCGATTGACGTGTGTGCCTATGCCGTAATGAGTAATCATTATCATGTTGTGCTATTTATTGATGAGGAAAAAGCAAAGCAATGGAGCATGAGTGATGTGCTTGAGCGTTGGCACCGCTTACACAAAGGCACGTTACTCACACAGCAATACTGTCGTGGCGAAGCGTTAGCGAAACCGTTACTGGATATCGTTAAAGAAACATCTGAGGTCTATCGAAAACGGCTGATGAAAATCAGTTGGTTTATGGGCTACATTAACGAAGGTATTGCCAGAGCAGCTAATCAAGAAGACAACTGTACTGGTCGATTTTGGGAAGGACGATTTAAATCTCAAGCATTATTAGATGAAGCAGCACTTGTTGCTTGTATGGCCTATGTTGATTTAAACCCCATTCGCGCCAATATAGCCAAAACGCCCGAAAGCTCAACGCACACCAGCGTCAAGCTACGCTGTGAGCAAGCAAAAAAAAGTCAACAACCCAATGCGTTACTCCCTTTTGTTGGTCACTCAAGAAAAAAAATGGTTAAGGGCCTAACATTTGAGCTTACTGATTACCTACAATTAATTGAGTTAACCGGACGTTGTATCAGAGAGGATAAATACGGTTTCATCGAAGACAGCCAACCCAATATACTCAGTCGATTAAACATATCAGCTAAAAACTGGCTAATCATTACCACCCAATTTAGCAAACAGTTTCATGGTGCGGTTGGCCACGAAGATGCCTTAAGTGATTACTGCGAACACCAAAAGTTAAAGCGAAGACAAAACTTAAGTCATTGCAATAAACTCTTTGCTTAAATTAACTACACTCATTCAAAACAGCTATAAATCTAACCAGTCTATCCTGGAGGATGGCACTTGTTAATAAATGAGTATTTTAGGTGTTAATTGACTGAAAATGAGTTTTTGCACCATCGTATATTATCAAAAGCCCTTTTTAATGATAACGACTGACAGTATATTGAAATATCGATGTGATGTTGTTAGATTTGAATTAAATTGAGTGTCTGCTTTAGTCCTTAAGTCAGCTATATTTTAAAATAGCTTACATTATAAATAGGGTCGTACTTTCAAGAATGGCTTGAGCTTTAGTAAAGTCTGTTGAAAGGTCGTCTAAAGTTGATACCGGTAATAGTTCATTAGCGACTTCTTTTAAGGTAGAAAAGGCGAGGGCAGAGTTCGTACCCATATGTTAAACATCGATACTATAAAGATAATAACTGCCCAAGCCCGCCAATATCTTTATTTATGTCGCCATAACTTTAATTTTTCAAGCACCAACATTGGCTCGATTGGTTTGGTTAAATAATCATCCATACCCGCTTCTATACATTTTTCTTTGTCACCTTGCATCGCATTAGCTGTCATTGCAATGATCGGAATTGCGGTGTTTTCTACTCCAGCATCACCTGCTCTTATTCTCCTTGTTGCTTCATAACCGTCCATTTCTGGCATTTGGCAATCCATGATCACAACTGTATAGGGTTTAATAACTGTCGCTTCTTTTAATCGATTTAAGGCGTCAACACCATTAGTCGCTAAATCTGCGGTTAAGCCGATTTTTTTTAAGACAGCTAGCGCTACCATTTGGTTTACTCGGTTATCTTCAACAAGTAGCACATGCATTTCTCTAGGCCAGTGACCTTTCATTGCACCGATATTAGGCTTTTTTATTGCTTCTAGGTCGATACTGTTATGCGCCGTTATTAATGTATCGGTATTATTTTTAATTACCGCTAAAGCATTAAATAAATTGTCGGTTGTTGCTGGTTTAGGAAAATAAGTACTACTACCCAAGTCTTCAAAGTGTTTAGCGTCGTGTTTTTCATCGATAGAGGTCATCATCACTAGTGCCATTGGGTCATAGCTTTTATTCGCTCGAATTATTTTAGTTAATCCTTCTCCATTCATCGTTGGCATTTCCATGTCCACTAATGCCAGATCAAATATCTTTGAATTTGATGAAGAAAAACACTCATCACAATGAAATAAAGCTTCCTTAGCACTTTTAGCTTCAGTGACGTTTATCCCCCAACACTCTAATTGTCTGCGTAACACCTCACGGCTAGTTCTGTTATCATCGACAATTAAAATATTTAACCTTAAGCCTGCTATCGGTGGCACTACTGGGGTCGATAATTCACTTTCTTGTACTAAACAAGATACTTTAAAACAGCTGCCATGGCCTATCTTACTTGATACCGTTACATCACCATTAAGTAGCTTACATAATTTTTTTGTTATACTTAACCCTAACCCGGTACCGCCATATTTTCTGGTTGTGGAAGCGTCAACTTGGCTAAATGAGCCAAACAGTAAAAATATTTTTTCTGCTGGAATACCAATGCCAGTATCTTGAATTTCACAACTAAATATAAAGTGATGAACTTTTTCGGCAGGTTCGAGTTTAGCTTTAATAACTATCTGACCTTGATCGGTAAATTTTATGGCATTACTTAAAATATTGGTGAGGATTTGTCGTATTCGTCCCGGATCTGATTTAATGAAAGAGCAGGGAATACCTGTTAAATCGAGTATTATTTCAACGCCTTTTCTTTGCGCGGCAAGTGAAATAGATTCAGCAAGCTCTGCCACTAAATTACGTAAATTAAAATCTATATACTCAAGTTCTATTTTACCCGCTTCAATCTTTGAAAGATCAAGAATATCATTAATAAGTGTCAATAATGCATGGGCACTGGTATTGGCTATGCTTACGTTTTGGGCTTGTTCTTTCGTTAGGTCACTATCCATGAGTAACCCCAGCATGCCTAAAACCCCGTTCATTGGTGTTCTTATTTCGTGACTCATATTAGCTAAAAATTCTGATTTAAGTTGTGTTGCTTCTTCAGATTTTTTTAATGCTGTAATTAAATCTTTAGCCTGCGTCTTTAGCGAAGCTGTTTTCTCAGTCACTTGCTCTTCAAGTGTTAAAACAAATTGCTTTTGTCTGTCTATTTCTGTCTGCTGTAAACGCGTTCTTAAATAAATGGTAATAAATACGACCATTAAGGTTAATAATACATATAAACTGTATGCCCACCAGGTTTTCCAAGGCGGTGGTGATATATACAAGTTGATCGACAGTAATTTCTTCCCCCACTCACCACTGCTATTTGTCGCTTTGACAAGCAGTTTATATGTACCTCCATCTAGATTAGTAAATGAAGCAATATTTCTATTACCGACTTCAATCCAATTATCATCATAGCCTTCAAGTTTATAAGCATATTTGTTTTTGTTAGGTGAAATAAAATCTAAAACAGAGAACTCAAAAGAGAAAAAGTAGTCATGATAAGTCAGTTCAATATCAGTGACATAAGAATAAGGTCTATCAAGCTTTATCGGCTGACCCATTTTATTAAAACCGGTTAAAACAATATTGAATTCGTCATTGGTTGTTTCTATATCTAAAGCACTAAAATACTCGATGCCGCGTTGGCTACTGGTGAAAAATGTCTCATTTGCACCTTTTACTAGGCTATTTGGATAATAATTCATTCCTAATAAGCCATTATAGCTGTCAAAATTAGTCACTTCTCCTGATAAAGGGTCTAATCTTGAGATCCCCTTATTGGTCGTCAGCCATAAATGACCACTTTTATCATCAGCAATTGCACGGATTAAAGAGGTCGGTAATCCATTGTTTTTATCAAAATGTTTAAAGGTTTTTGTTTCTGGAAGATATAAGTTGAGTCCTTTTTGCGTAGCAATCCAAACGTTGCCATTTCCACTTTGATGGATATCCTGTACGATATTTCCTAATAAACTATCAGATTTTTTTTTATTACTTTGAAATGAAATGAACTTTTGTTCGTCTGCTTGCCAAAGATTTACACCGTTACCGGTTCCAACCCACATATTTTGTTTACTATCTTTAAATATTTTTAAAACTTCGGGATGAGATAATCCCAAAGATTCATTTAAATGAGTAAAGGTTTTAGTCGAAGGGTTATAGCGATAGACACCATTTTTATAAGTGCCAATCCAAAGGTACCCATATTGGTCCATGTTAAGGGCTCGTAACTCTCTGAACTCTTTATGGTTTGGATCTGTTTTAGGGTAGGTTAATAACTCAAGGTGTTGAGTGTCTAAGTTGAATTTAGCTAAACCTTCATCTTGTGCAACCCATAGACTGTTATTATCATCAAGAAATATAATTGGATTTTCTAATAGTCTATTAGCGCCATAGCCATTCTCATCACTAAAGATCGGTGCTGATAATGTGGCTAGTTTTTGTGATGATACCTGCCACTTATATAACTGCGATGACGAAGATACAATGACAAGATCACCATTAGCATCTGTTGCTATTCCATTTGGAGCGGTCAGTTCAGGGCTATTAATCGATTTAAATTTACGATGTGGTACTAACTTATATATGCCGTGAGTCTCGCTAGTGACCCAGATGGTTCTAGAGCTATCTTCGAAAATTATTCTCAGACCCTTATTATTGCCAAGGTCAAATTGTTCAATCTGAGGACCTGTGTTTGATTGTCGAAACAAGCCTTTGCTGGTGACAAACCAGACATAACCCTCTTGGTCTTCAATCATAGAATTCACTTGATCTAAATATTGATTATCAATTGTTTTTAATCGTGTAAAAAGACCATTTTCTTTATCGAAGGAAAATGGACCTTGTTGAGTACCTACATAAAGCTTGTCTTTTGACGTTTTTAAAATACTGCGTATTTCATTTGCGCCTGTTGGTGTTTTATTTTCTGGAGCAGGGAAAAAATGAGAAAAGGTTTGCTTAGTTTTGTCATATAAATTTAAACCATAGCTAGTTGCAACCCAGAGACTATTGCTATTGTTGTTTTCAATATCCCATATTCTATTATGAGATAAACTTGATGGTGAATCATCAGTTTTTGTAATATGTTCAAAGCTATTATTACCTAGATATCGACTAAGCCCTTTATCATATGAACCTAACCAAATATTGTCCTCTTGGTCATGAAATAAGGATTGAATTCGATTAGATGAAATAGAAGCAAGGCGAAGCGGATCATGAATGAAATTACTAAAGCTTCCTGTTTTTGGTTCATATAGGCTAGCGCCTCCTCCCCAAGTGCCAATCCATATATTTCCGGTGTGGTCCAACATCAGGTTTCCAGCATCATTATGCGATAAACCGTTTGAACTCATACTATCAAATTGAAACAGGGTTGTTTTTCGACCATCATAGCGCATAACGCCATTTTCAGCGGTACCAAACCAAAGTAAGCCTTGATTATCCTGAATAATTGAATATATCTCAGAAGAAATAAAGCCATCTTCCTCGGTCAGCACTTTAACCGAGTATTCATTAATGAGCTTTGAAGTCGATTCATTACTATAAGCTGGAGCAATCGTTCCAATAAATAGGAAAAAAAAGCAGATAACGTGATTAACAAGCGATAAATTATATTTCATAAATATTAAGATTATCAAATCCAAGTAAGGTCAACAAAAAGTACAAAAAATCTTATTTAATTTAATAGGTTATATCCTTGCTAAAAGCGGATAAACCTAATTAAGGCACAAGCTTAGTTTTATTTACTCATGCATCGCCCCTGCAATGTAAGCCAAAAGCTTATCATCTAGTATGCTACTTTAGCTGTAATATTTATATAAAATTTTTGTCAATATTTAGTTGATTAAATAAAACTAAAGGCTGGTTGGGTCTTTTACTTAGGTTACCCAAGTGTATCATTTTATTTTAGGGGAAAAGTTTTAGGCCCAGGAAGTATTCACTTTTGTCTACTAAACGTTAACGGAGACTTTAGTAATACAATGATATTTATAATACTAAGGTCTACAGTGCATATTGTTTGATAATCATGTATTAATATAGTTATTAAAGACAAATTATCTATCTTTTATGTCTAATATCAATAAGGTAATATTATAGTGAGTCGTCATATGGAAAATAAATTACAGAAATCAGTGCTTGTTTCATTAGTCATTACCATAATAATCACTTTAATTACGTATGCTAGCCACAAAGCTTTTTCATCAGTATTGCTCGCTTCACTGAGTGTAGCAGTCGTTAGTTTTTTTGCTGTGTTTTTCGGTGTAAGTCGCTGCTATAAAAATATAAATAAAAACGAAACAAAAAAGCAACGTGATAATTTAACAACAGAATCTCTTGCCAATATTGGTCAATCTATCGGTAATACCGCCAGTGAGTTAGCGATTAATTCTGCAGAGGTCAGTTTCTTTTTAAACCAATTGGCCCAAGCGATAGAAATATCAAGTGAAGATGTCGACCGATTAGCGACTGCAGCGGAAGAAATGTCGGCTAACAGTAAGCAAATAAACGAAAATTCCTCATTAGCCTCAGAGCAAGCGAGTCTAGCAATGACCGCTAGCAGCTCAAGTTCAGCAAAGTTAAGCCACAACATTGATACCGTCAATGAGCTTCATCATGCGGTTAGTACCGCCACAAAAAAAATTGAATCACTGGCCAGCAAAACACAGCAAATACAGAGTATTACTGATGTAATAGATGGCATATCAAGCCAAACAAACTTACTGGCTTTAAATGCGGCGATAGAAGCTGCTCGCGCAGGCGAACAAGGTCGCGGTTTTGCTGTTGTTGCCGATGAAGTCAGAGCGCTGGCAGGAAAAACTGCTGATGCTACTCGAAAAATAGGTGACATGCTTAAACAAATTAGTGACGAAACAACTGAAACAACCCAAGTAATAGCGGAAATTGTTGAAAAAACTGATAGTGTTGTCGTCACCATGACTGATTTATCACAAGGTTTCAAAGACATTGATCAGCTTATGGCTGATTCATCGGGCGCGAGTGATCAAATAAGTCACGCTTTAAAAGAACAAGATTTAGCCGCTAATGAAATTTCAACCGCTATTATAAATTTACATGACTTTTTAGTGGATAAAAGCCACGAAACGAAGTCTGTATCAAAACAAGCGACAACATTATCCAATGGCACCGAATCGATATTTGTACATATCTCTAATTTTTCTAGTGATACTCTAATAAGTAATATGTGTAATCAGGCGCAGTATACAGCCAGTAAAATTGGTCAGTTATTTGAAAAAAGCATTAAAAACAATGAGATAACAGAGCTGCAGTTATTTGATTTTAATTATAAACCTTTGGGACTTACCGAGCCGAAAAAATTTACCACCAGTTTTGATAAATTCACAGACCAACATTTACCTGCTATTCAAGAGCCTTTATTAGTAGAATTCTCTAACATGATTTATGCAGGCGCTGTTGATATTAATGGTTATTTTCCTACGCATAACAAATGTTTTTCAAAGCCGCTAACCGGTAATCAGGCAATAGATGCTATTAATAATCGCACTAAACGTTTATTTAATGACCCTACAGGTATTCGCTGTGGAAAACACACAGATAAATTTTTATTACAAACCTATAAACGCGATACAGGGGAAATAATGCATGATGTTTCCGCACCCATTTTTGTTAATGGCAAACATTGGGGAGGTTTTAGAATTGGCTTTAAAGCAGGTTAATATAGTAAGTCTTATAAATAAAGGAGCAGGTCTTTATTTACCACTGCCTGCCTGATCTGAGTTGAAATAATATTGACCCGCAACAACCTAGATTAACCCTTAAATTTTATCTAGATAAAATAAACAATTGTATTTACCGAAATCGGCGAAAAGCCCCACCGCTTGCGGTGAGGGATGGATAGCCGAGATTGCATAGCAATCTAATGCGGCCTATCTTGCTGCTCGATGTATTGCTTAAGAATCTCTATCGGCGCTCCGCCGACAGAGCATGCATAATAACCAGAGCTCCAAAGTGCATTCTTCCTCCAAGCTACCTGATTTAACTGCGGAAACCACAACTTCATCTCTCGACCTGTAATACTTTTTAAAACATTAACTAATCGTGAAATTGAAATAGAAGGCAGGTAAGAGATAATCATGTGAACATGATCTGACTCCCCATTAAACTCAACCAATTCTGACTTTAGTTTTAAACATTCTCTTTTTATTATAAAGTCCATTTTATATAACATCTCGCTCGTAAACTTCCGCTCACGATATTTAGTAACAAATATAATGTGAGCTTGAATTAAATACGAAGAATGAGCGCTCTTTTTATATTTCATACAGACACTTATTGACACTGGTAATTTATACAGCATAGTCGTCATTATGAGTTTAACCAGTGTTTCGAAATTTAATATCGGTCAGACAACACCTTTGCAAACAGAGTTGCGAAGAGAGTCAGCTCGCCTTTGGAACGATATGGTTAAACTGCACAAATTCATCCGAAAACGCCGATGGAAGTGGCCTTTTAGAGGTGATTTTGAAAAGCACTTTAAAAGTAAGTACCGACTTCATAGCCAGACAAACCAGGCGCTTATTAAAAAGTTCTTTGCTAACATCGAAACAACCTCAGAGAATCGAAAAGCTGGCGATAAAAAAGCTCGTTATCCGTACCGTGACAGGAAGCACTTCCAGGTAGTAATGTACAAGGCTTCGGCGATAAAAAGAAAAGGTAACCGCGTCATTCTTTCAAACGGACTTGGAGTTAAAAAACTCATCGTTCGCATTCCAAAAGATATACCCATTGGTAAAATCACAGGGGCGGAGCTTAGTTTTCGGGAGCTTAGGCTCACGATAAAGCAAGATATCAAAACCATTAAGTCAGCTGGCAGCAACGTAGTTGCTGCTGACTTAGGTGTAATTCATCTTGCAGCGATGACCGATGGCGAAACGTCGGAGATCATAGTTGGTCGCGGTCTTCGCTCGTTAATTCAGTATAGAAACAAGAAGCTCGCTGAATTCTCAAGACTGCTTTCAAAATGCAAGAAAGGGTCTAGACGGAGCCGAAAATTGCGAGTATCAAAAGCTAAAATGCTGTTCAGAAATGACAATCAGCAGCGCAATCTTCTCCATCATGCATCCAAGCAAATGATTGATTATTGCGTGAAACAACAAGCAGGTATGCTTGTTGTGGGCGATTGCATCAATATGAGTAAGAACGCTCGAAAAAAGAAGAAAGGCTCAAGACGTTCAAATCAAATGAACAGCAACAATCCCCTTGGGCAGCTACTCACCTATCTTAAATACAAAGGTAAATTCCAAGGTGTAGAGCTTGATAAAATAGGAGAGCAGTACACCACTCAGACTTGCCCGAAATGCGGTCATAGACACAAACCTTCGGGGCGCAATTACCAGTGTAAAAATCCAGAATGTGATTTCATTGGAGTGCGGGATTTGGTCGGTTCGGCCAACATTAAAAATAAATTCGAGAACGGTAGAATAGAAAAAGGATACCTTCTCCCGCCACTTGTGGCAAAGTATCGCAGACCTGTAAAAGTCCCTGTAATAAGGCTGAACTGCGTAGTCCATCTGACAGATGGCATGTTGCTTGATAACACCCTTGATGCGGCTCAGGCACTTTCGAGTGCAGGTGGTAAAACACCGTCTGAGCTATTTCACGTGGCCTGATCAAGAATCCTCACCGCTTGCGTTGCAGGAGCTGTCAAGATGCCTTATCCATAGAGCTAATGAATGTTTAGCTTTAACTAGTTTTGAACGAGATAATGTCTAAGCGAAGGTTGCATAGCCATTACTCTCTACTTTTAGCTACTTTCGAATATGTTCAGCCTAAGAGAAGAAGCGTTTAGTCTGTATTTTTCAATCAAAAGTTAGCCGTTAAAATTAATATCACCTTAAATCAGCGCAAAGCATCAGGTAAGAATTGCTGTTAATCTCCTCGGTTTGTCTAAAACTAACGTTAATGAATACTCTATAGTGGATGCTTTTTTTATTATTGTTAACCTTGTCAACATCTAGTATTTACTTAATTAATCGTTAAATCTATCACATGTCATTTTTAATAAAGGGCGACGATATCGTTTGCTTTGAAGTATTTTTTATTGGAAATTAAAGTCAGCTTATCTGCACTATCTTTAACGAAGTCATATTCTACCTCCTTAGAAAAACAGCCGGAATCTAACGATATTAAACATTAAATAGTAGGGGGGGGGGCACGCTAAGAAATTGAGTGGTTATAAGGTAATTATTGACTGAAAATAGAAAGCAACATAATATTATTTTTATTCAATAAACGTGAATAACCTTTAATAGGTTCTGCTCAAAGTGATTAATTGCGAAGAACATCGTTGTAAATTATCAATAGCTGCTATTGTGACGAGAATAGTTTTTAGCGATGATAGTCACAAGTCCAAACACAATAACCGTCAGTTTTGATTTTTTAGATTGATCTTATCGATTGATTTTAGTGGAGATTTTTTATCTCTCTTTATAATGTTTTAGCAAGGAACCCCTATGATTTCTATCAACCTTAATGGCCGCGAACAATTATTTGATGTCGAAGACGATATGCCATTGCTTTGGTTGATCCGTGAAGAAGCCGGTCTTCGCGGCACTAAGTTTGGCTGTGGTATAGCACAATGTGGTGCTTGCACGGTTCATGTTGACAATCAGGCCGTTCGCTCTTGTATGTATCCGGCGGTTGCAGCCCAAGGTAAGCAAGTGAATACGGTTGAAACTCTCGGCTCAAAAGAGGCTCCGCACGCTTTACAGGCTGCTTGGATTAAACACCAAGTTCCTCAGTGTGGTTATTGTCAGTCAGGAATGATGATGGCAGCAGCTGCATTATTAGCGAGTACTCCTAATCCAAGTTCTGACGATATCGATACTGCAATGACCAATATCTGTCGATGCGGAACTTACAGTCGAGTTAAAGCTGCCATTCTTGATGTAGCAAAGGAGATGTCTTTATGAGTCTTACTCGTCGGATGTTCGTTTTTGGTGGTGCAGCGATTGGCGGCGGATTAGCGCTAGGGGTTATTGGTTTAGGAACACATTTGGCCATGCATGATCGCCTTGGTGTGCAGCGAGATGGCAACACCAAAGATACCTTGCTCAACTTGTGGCTTCGTATTAACAAAGACAATACCGTTACACTACTTTCTCCGCATACCGAACTTGGTCAAGGTGCCGGTACTGGTTTAACCCAAATAGTGGCCGATGAACTTGACTTGAATTGGCAGCAAATCAAATTAGAGCTTGCGCCTGCGACCACTGCATTTTCCAATGGTGGCGTTTTTGAAGGCTTTGTTAGTGAAATGATTGGTAAGCCACCAGTCTGGGCAGAGCATATTGCTAGTAATGCTTTCAACCGTCTAGCCGACTTACTTAATATGCAAATGACTGGGGGTAGCGCCTCTATTCGTTTTACTGGCTGGCAAGTTATGCGTGAAGCAGCCGCAGCTGCACGTCAAATGCTGATTAACGCAGCCATCGATAAATACGGCGCAAGTACTAATACGACTACCGATGCTGGATATGTTGTTGATGGCGACAACCGCTGGAGTTATGGCGAACTGGTTGAGCATGCGGCAACTTTAGACGTTCCTGAAAACTACACACTTCGTGCAAAAGGTGATCGTAAGTTTATTGGCAAGGCAATGCCTCGTCATGATTTACCTGACAAAATATTTCTTGAAACACAATACGGTATCGATCGCCATGTGGAAGGGATGCGCTATGCAGCTATTGCACACAGCGGTGTCTTTGGCGCTAATGTCGCCACTATTGATAACTTAGCTGAAATTACCTCGATGCGGGGTGTGCTGGGTGTTGAAAATATGGGGCTATCCGTTGCTGTTATCGCTAATAATCCTTGGCGAGCAGAGCAAGCGATAAAAGCTTTAAAAATTACGGCAGCATCCCATAAAAATAGTGATTTAAGTTCAGCAAGTATTGAAAACTTTCAACGTGAGAGTTTACAAGGAGAATTAAGTGATGCCCACAATATTGGCGATGTAGCGTCTGTGTTAGGCGGTAGCGGTGAAACAGTTGAAGCTGAATTTTGGGTGCCTTATTTAGCACATGCTACTATGGAACCGATGAATGCGAGCGCTTGGCTAGAAGGCGATAAGCTTCATGTTGCTGCGGGTGTGCAAAATCCACTTTACGCTCGTGTTCATGCGGCAAAAGTCGCTAATATGGACGTAGAAGATGTTGTTTTTCATGCTCATTCAATGGGAGGAGGCTTTGGTCGTCGTGTCGGTTTTAGCATGAGTGAAGACAATCCAATAATGTGGATTGATGAAGTCGTCACTTTAGTAAAAAAATACAAGTTTCCTATCAAACTCACTTGGTCACGTGAGGCAGACACGAGACAAGATGTTTATCGACCGGCAGTTCTGGCAAAATTTTCAGCACAGCTTGACGAAAACGCTAAACCACGTTACTGGCTATCGGCAAGCTATGGCAGCGAAGGTGGTGCGCCAGCCTCTATGCCACCTTATAATGTTGATAATATTAAGGTGCAGTTTGCTAATCATCCTTCTCCTGTGCCTATTGGTTTTTGGCGTAGTGTCGAAAATAGCCAACATGCATTTTTCAACGAGAGTTTCATTGATATATTGGCTGAAAAAGCACAGGTTGACCCCATTAAATATCGATTAGCATTGCTCGATAATAACGACGGTCATGCAAAATGTTTAAAGGAAGTGGCGCAGCTGTGTAATTGGCAATACGGTGTTAGCTCTGACGGTAAAGCGATGGGCGTTGCGGTACAAAAAAGTTTTGGCACTATGGTTGCTACCGTTGCTGAAGTTTCACTGCAAAATAACCAAGCGCGTGTTCATCGTGTTTGGATAGTGACTGACAGTGGCGTGGTGGTCAACCCAGACTCAGCAATCGCTCAAGTTGAAGGTGGCGTGCTCTTTGGACTAACGGCGGCACTTTATGGGCGTTGTGATATTGAAAGTGGTGGTGTTAAACAAAGCAATTTTCATGATTACCCTATTATTAAAATGGCTGAAGCGCCGATTGTTCAGGTGAAATTGCTTGAAAGTACTAATGAACCCGGTGGTTTTGGTGAGGTTGGCGTACCGACTATTGCCCCAGCAGTTGCAAATGCATTGTCGGTCTTAGGTAAAAGACCAATGCGTTTACCGATTAATGCTTAATATGATAGCCAAAGTATAATGACATGAATTAAAAACCAGCCTTGTGGCTGGTTTTTAATTAAGAACGACGCTTAGCAAAAATACTTAACAGAAGAACATTAATAATAAGTGTCTGTGCTTAGTTTATTTAAGGATAAACTCACGCTTAATAATATCTGAGCTCTTGCACCTTGCCCCAAAATACCCGATAAGAAAAGGCGGTATAACTAAATATAACCGGTACCACAATGAAGGTTCCCCATAAGAGAAAACTCAAAGATTCAGGTGCTGCGGCTGTTTCCCAAATAGTCAGCTTGTTAGGCACTATGTACGGAAAAAAACTAAAGGCTAAACCAAAAAAACATAGAGTGAAGATAATCACTGCCGCGACAAAAGGTCGCCAACAGCCTTTGTCATTTATTTTAGGTAGTTGCTTTAGTTGTATTAAGCTAAAAATAAATAACGCAAAGCAAATAGCGGGTAACGTTAATATCAATAAAGTGTTTGGCCAAGCAAACCATTTTTCATAGACACCTGGGTTAATTAATGGATTAACAAAGGAGACAGCTATAATACCAAGGAAACAAATTAGTCCTGATTTTTTTGCCCAAGCTACCGCTTGTATTTGTAGTTCACCTTCAGTTTTCATAATTAACCAACAAGCACCTATATAGCTATAAGCGGCCGCAACACCAAAGGCACTCAGTAAACTAAAACAATAAGCGGCTACAGTGCTTTCAAAGCCCATAACATACATACCTAACATGTAACCTTGGCTTAAAGCAGCGAGTAACGAGCCTATTTTAAAGACTTTATTCCACGTAGGCTTATGACCAAAGGCCGCCTTAGCACGAAAATCAAAAGCTACACCACGAAGCACTAAACTAATTAATAATACCGCGGTGGGTAAATAGAGCTCTTTAAATATATAACTGTGCGCCGCAGGAAAGGCTATCAACAATAAACCAATCGCTAAGACTAGCCAAGTTTCGTTAGCGTCCCAAAAAGGGCCTATTGAAGCTATCATCGTATCTGCATTATCTGTTTGATCGAGCGGTAGCATAATGCCAACACCTAAATCATAGCCATCTAAAATGGCATAAAGTAAGATTGAAAGACCCATTAATGAGACAAAAATTAGCGCTAAGGTATTTTCTTCAAACATAACTTATCCCTCGATTGATTTACTAGGTGTGTGAATAACAGGTTTTACTTGTTCATCGATACTGAATTCTTCAAGTTCAATCGCTCGTCCTGCCATCGTAAATAGGGTGTGTAGGTAGGCCACCATAATGACAACATATAAAGTCAAATAAAGTGTAAGTGTAATTCCTACATTTGCTGGTGCTATATCTGTCGCTGCATCTTTTACCGTTAAAATCCCTGTCACTAGCCAAGGTTGTCGGCCAATCTCAGTGACATACCAGCCCGCTAATGTGGCGACCCAACCCGAGAAGCTCATCGCAACCAGTACTTTTAATAGCCAAGGGGGCAATTGTTTTTTACGCCACAATTGAAAACGACTAAACCAAGCGACAATAAACATGAAGAGACCTAAAGCCACCATGATTCTAAAAGCAAAGAACACCGGCGCAACAGGGGGATGGTTACCTTCAAATTCGTTTAGCCCCTTTATTTCGCCATCAAAATCGTGTGTCAAAATAAAGCTGGCCATTTTAGGAACGGCTATTTCAAAATGATTGGTTTTTTGCTCTTCATCAGGAAGTGCAAATAACAACAGCGGTGCTCCTTTTTCGGTATGCCAAATACCTTCCATGGCAGCAATTTTTTGTGGTTGATGTTCTAAGGTATTTAACCCATGCATATCACCTAACAATATCTGTACTGGTGCCAGCACCGCAGCGACTGTTAACGCTATTTTTAGCGTTAATTGTGGCGCTTTTTTGTTATCACCCTTGAGTAGGCGATAGGCACTTATACCCGCAACTAAAAATGCTGCCGTTAAACCAGAGGCAACCAGCATATGAGACAATTTGTAAGGGAATGATGGGTTGAAAATAATAGCAAACCAGTCAACGGGGAATGCGACACCATCGCGCATCTCATGACCTTGAGGCGTTTGCATCCAAGAGTTAAGTGCTAGGATCCAAAATGACGATAAACTGGTACCAAAAGCGACAATTAACGTTGATAATGTATGTACTCGAGCCGAAACTCGATTCATACCAAATAACATAATGCCTAAAAAACCAGCCTCTAGAAAGAAAGCAGTGAGTACTTCATAACCCAATAATGGTCCCGCTATATTACCGACTGTTTCCATAAATTTTGGCCAGTTAGTGCCAAATTGAAACGACATAGTAATACCGGTAACCACACCTATTGCGAAGGTAAGGGCAAAAATTTTGACCCAAAAACGGTAGGCCCGCATCCAGATAGGATCATTGGTTTGGTCAAAGCGTAATTTGAAATAAAACAAAAACCAGCTCAGTGCGATGGTTATTGTTGGAAACAGGATATGAAAGCTAATATTAGCGGCAAACTGGATGCGTGAAAGCATTAAGGTTTCTAACATGATTTACTCCATAAACCCTAGAAAACACGAGTATCATCAACGGGTTTAACGTTTAAAGTGACAATTTTTTATAACATTAATGTGCTAGCTTTAAAAAAGTCAAAGTGACAATTTAGTTTTTATTTAAAAGTTTATCTTTTATATCAATAACTTTACTGACACCGGCACCAAGTTTCATTAATGTATTAAGTTTTTCTGGGCTCATGCTTTGTAGTTCTGCCGCCCAATGGGTAATCGTTTCAAGTAGGTCATGCATCTCATGCATTTTTTGCTGTGCATATTGTTCTTGAGGGTTAGCGGGTTCATCTAAAAGATTATCGCGTAATAGTGACAGGGTAGGGTCAACCTCACGTTTGCGACGTTCTTCAAAGACACGTATTGCCATTTCCCAAATAGACCCAGCCGGTGAGTAATATTCTTTGCGATCTTTGGGTTTATGTTGTACTTGAACTAAGCGCCAAGACTGTAATTCTTTAATACCCATACTGACATTACCGCGAGAAATGTTGAGGGCTTCTGATATTTGTAGCGCAGTGAGTGAATCATTGTGAATAATTAATAAACCATACATTTGACCTACGGTGCGGTTAAAGCCCCAGCGACTGCCCATTTCACCACAGTGCATAACGAACGATTCGATTTTAGCTGTCATAATCATAATTAAGTCTTCTGAACTTTCAGTAATTTCTGAAAGTTTAAACCTTTGTTGATTTAGATCAAGTGTTATTTTGAATATTATGGCTTTTTTTTGATTATTGAGTGAGGTACTCAGCTCGTGATAAAGCAAGGTGTTGTTAAGTGAGGTACCGACAGAAAAATGGGGAAAGTATCAATAAAAACTAGCTTTGGTAGCGACAGACATTTATGAATAAATGCGGCGCAAAAGCACCGCAGTTATTAACTTTTATGGCGATGTGGTTTTAATTGCTTATTTATACTTAGCTTGTAAGTAATCAAATACGGCGCGAATACCAAAAGCTTCACCGCCAAGGGGGCGCCCTGGTAAAGCTCTGATATTAAATGCCATCACGTCAAAGTGAACCCAATCAGTCTCTTTTTTAACAAACTCTTGTAGATATAATGCCGCGGTAATTGCACCACCAAAGGGTATTGCGGCGCAATTGGTCATATCAGCAATAGAGCTTTTCAGTAAATCACCGTATGGGCTATAAAGGGGCATACGCCAGACCGGATCGCTAATTTTGCTGCCCGCTTGGGTAATACCTGCAGCAACTTCATCGCTTGTTGAGAAAAATCCTGGTAATTCTGTGCCTAAAGCAACACGCATTGCGCCAGTTAGGGTTGCAAAATCAATAATTAAATCAGGCTGTTCGGTGTCAGCTTCTGTTAGAGCATCACACAATACTAAGCGACCTTCTGCATCAGTGTTGTGAATTTCAACGGTAATACCTGCGCGTGTAGTAATAACATCACCAGGTCTTATGGCATTGCTCGACACGGCATTTTCTACCGCAGGAATGAGTACTCGTAGATTAATTGGTAGGTTATGCGACATAATTAGTTGAGCTAATCCGAGGACATGTGCAGATCCGCCCATATCTTTTTTCATATTACGCATACCAGCAGCGGGTTTTAAGTCGAGACCTCCACTGTCAAAGCAAACGCCTTTACCCACTAACGTTACTTTTGGGTGATGGCTATTACCCCAAGTTAAGTCAATTAAACGAGGTGCATGCGCACTCGCGCGACCAACGGCATGTATGGTTGGGTAATTTTGTTCGACCAGCTCATCACCAATAATTTGCTGAACTTGGCCGTGATACCTATTAGCCAAGTTTTGCGCACAGTCACCAAGATCTATTGGCATCATATCAGCTGCTGGCGTATTGACTAAGTCACGTACTAAAGTCGTTGCCTCGGCATATTTAATGGCACTGTCGACTATGGTCTGATTATTAACGGCTAAGCAGGGAAGCGGGTCATTATTTTTGTTTTTTGTTACATAACGATCGAATTTATAGGCGCCCATTAGCCATGAAAAACAGATGGCTTGTTGCTGTTCATCTTTCGCATGTAACAAATACTGACCAGGAGGAAGTTGCTTAATTAATTCGCCACAGGCAAAGAAGTGATTGGCATCTTCAACAACAAATACTGCTAGCGACAACTCCCCTTGAGTATTAGGTAATAACGCTAAACCTTCAGCTTTATAATTAGTATTGGCTAACCATGCTTGGTTTTGCTGAGTTTGCTCGCTTAACCAGTCGTTATAGTTATTTTTGTTGATGATAAAAAGTGATGTACCTTTATCGTCGGCACGTAGTAACTGATTCATGAATTTCCTTAGGACGAATTGATTGGTTTTTATGTCTTGCTAGATTGTAACCTAAGCAAGATTAAGTTGAAGTGCTATCGGATGTTTCTGGCCTAATTATAAAGTAATTATTGCGAGCATAGATGTTTGTAAGTGAAATACCCACCGAACCCTTCTGCTTTCAAGGAGAAGAGCGTAGTTTTTGGGAAGGTCAACCAGCCTATGCATCGATGCCACCGTTCTTTCATGCAGAAAAAATTAATGAGCCAATGTTGATGCTCCACGGTAAAGAAGATCCAAATTCAGGTACTTTTCCAATGCAATCAGAACGAATGTTTGCTGCGCTAAAAGGACTTGGCGGTAATGCTCGCTTGGTGATGCTACCACATGAGCAACACGGTTATCGAGCCAGAGAGTCGTTGCTCCATATGCTGTGGGAACAATATTAATGGTTAGATATACATGTGAAAAACCCCACTAATAGCGCTACCCCTGAATAAAATTTATCAGGCGCTTTACCTATCAAATAATCGTTTAAGTAAAAGCCATGTCAACTGCTTATCAGTGAGCATGGCGAATTACTCACCGCAAAATAATGATATTTTAAATTTCAGCAAATCAATAATAAGTTAGCGAATAAGGTTATGTTCATTATGAAAATCTATATAACATAAACTAATGGCGCTCTATTGTTGTTTAATTTATAGGCTGCACCTATAGTTGGTTATTGAACTTAAATGGATTCAATTTGACTTAGCTAGGATAGCGCCTTTCCTTTTTTACTCGGCTGAATCTTCACGTTCGTAAAGTCTATTTAATTTAACATTGACGTCGATATTTGGAGAAAAAAATGAGCGATAAACCCGTCTTGATTTTAATGCATGGCATTGGAATGCACACCTCTGACTCTTTTAAAGAAGACGTTGTTGAGTCAATTAACAATGCATTGGAAAGGTATCCAAGTTATAAAAAACTAAAAATTGAAAATGAATTGATCATTCATAGTATTAGTTATGACCATCTATTTGAGAAGATCCGTAAGGAAATTTCAAGCAGCAGTAAAACAGTTGAACACTTCATTAAAACTCAGCTGGCGGGTGTTGATACGCCTGACTTAATGAATAAATTGATAGGTATTGATGCCAATCTGGGGAGTGATACCTTTGAAAATACTCATGCCTTAGATGTTATCCTATATTTGTCTATATTTGGTGAAAGCGTTAGGGGCTTTGTTATCAAAGAGTTAGTGAGTATATTTGGCCAACACAGTGCAGGTACGACTTATCATTTTTTAACGCATTCTCTTGGCACGTCAGTAATGCATGACTCATTAAATAAACTCTTTCCTGATGAAAAACCGCTCGGTCAACCGCAAATATCTACCTATTGGAGTTTCGCTAATGTTAGCGATTTAGTCACGTGGGCTTCTGGTTTAACTTCACCTTATCAATCTATTGTTAAACCTGGTGTTGGCGGAATAATGAATGAATTTTATAATATCTATCATGAGTGCGACCCTATTGCTTTTGATTTATTTAGACGCTTCGATCCTAAAAATAATGGTAGTTGGATAAGTGAATCAGCGTTTGATAATGCATATCGAAAAATTGTTACTAAAGAATTTAGTCGCAAGAATACCCATTCAATTAAAGGGTACATTGAAGATCCAAAAGTATCTTATCCTTTACTTTATACATTTTTAGATGACTTCGACCCCAGCTCTACTGAGCAAACACAAGCTAATAAGGCATTTAAACATTATCAAGGAGAGCTAAATAAAATTAAAAATTATCAACAAACAGGCGGCTTTACTGCTGACATTAAGGGATTAGTGGCAGCTATCACCGGTTTTATTAGATATTTCAAGGAGGATAAACAATGAAATATTTATTGGCGGCTATTTTACTTGCCTTGATATCTTTATCTTCTTTTTCTGAAGAGCTTATTTGTCAAAAACACGACGCTACAAAAGGGAAGGTTTTTATTAATATGTATGAGGGTGTTGATGATATTTCTCTGAAAATATGTAATAAACTTCTTGATGGCTCAGAAGTCGATCAAGCGATGAATGCTTGGTTTATTAATTGGAAGGAAAAACTTTCCTTGCATGTTAAACCGCTAGAAAAAATGGGTGTCGACAGCGATTTTATCATCAACAATGCTTATCAATCGTTAACCACATTGTCGTACCCTAAAAATATTAATGCCTCAAAAAGCACTAAGACAGGAAAATATCATCTAAAGTATAACAATGAAGAAATTGCAGTTTTAGATAATGCTGACTGTAAGGGGTATGGCCCAAAAAACTGTAAGATCCTCTTTGATAATTTGCATAAGGCAATTGTTGCTCCTTTTGAATCTTCTTATAAATATGCCAATTCAAAAGCAGGTATGAATATAGCTTTAAAGAACACTGCATGGTCAAATTATTTTGAAAATTCGCGTTCACAAACGTTTATAGATTTAGCCATTAATACTTGGTATTACCAAGATAAATTAAAAGAAAACCGTTTAGTTCCACCCCCCAATAAACAGTACTTTGCCTTACATCCTTCTATTATTATGCATTACAGTGTCGATGCTGAACATGGCGAACAGATGAAAGAAGCACTTGCTATAGAATGGGCGGGGATTAATTACTGGCAGTTAAAGATACCTTTGGGACTTTCAGTCGTCTCTACCTATGCAGATAGAGTTTCAGTTAAGTCGGTATCTCACGGGGTTATGTTTCACATAAACAATACTTATTCTTTTGGTTTAACGACTAACAGCGAGCAGCAGCATGGTGTTTTTGTTACTTTAGATTTACTGAAATTATTCGAAGATAAAAAGTCTAACTATAAAAACTATCTTAACAACATAAAAGATCTGTAAATTTTAGCCTAGATATTAACGACTTCTATTGGTAATGAAGTCGTTAGTAATATTTAGGATTAACTTATTATTAATAAGGCTGGAGATCAGATAATTTAGCAAAGTAAGTATAACACCCAGGCCGAAAACCCAACTAGATCTACTACTCAAGGCTGAAAGAGAGTCTGCATATTTAAAATGTTCTAATTTAAAATAGACTCGTGTCGCAGCCATAAGAAAGAACACAACACCAAGAAATGGACCTAAACGTTTAAACCAGGAAGACACGCTTTATCCTTAGTGCATTCATAAAGATAGCATGATAGTTTATTACATATTCGCTAACTTAAGCATAGATTAAGGTAGGGAATATCTAATACAAATAACGCTAGCTTTTAATGGTGTTGGCTCATTATAGTTTAAGGATCAGCGAATAAAATGTTAATCAGGCCTTGGTGGCGAAAACCGACCATTTCTTCAGACCCCATTGTTATAATCGGTGGTGGTGCAGGAGGTTTAGAGCTTGCCACTAAACTCGGCAAGTATTTTCGAAAAACCAAACAAAAAGTTATTTTAATCGACCAAAATAGAAAACATGTTTGGAAACCACTTTTACATGAAGTCGCTTCAGGCTCACTTGACGCAGATATAGATTGTGTTGATTATTTATCCCATGGTGCGCGTAATGGTTTTTTGTTTCAGCTAGGTGTAGTTGATGGACTCAACCGAGAATCGAAGCATGTACTTTTAAAACAATTAAATGATCAAGACGGTGCTTTAATATTTCCTGCTCGCCAGGTTAAATACTCATTATTGGTATTTGCGTTAGGGTCTGTAACGAATGACTTTAATACGTTGGGAGCAAAGGAGTACTGTACATTTCTTGATACTTGTGAAAATGCAGAGCGATTCCATACTGAGTTACTTAATGCTTTTTTACGACTTAAAGGGGACGATACGCGCAGCAGTCTCAATATTGCCATTATTGGTGGTGGTGCTACAGGCGTAGAGCTTGCTGCAGAAATAGTAAAAACCTCTGAATTACTGAAAAATTATGGATATGACCATTTATCAAAAAAGAGTCTAGATATTCACATTGTAGAAGCAGGGCCTCGGATCCTTGCTGCACTTCCTGAACGTATAGCGCAAAGTGCACAACAAGAACTAGAGGCGCTTGGTATCACCGTAAATACTAACACCGCGGTTACTGAAGTTACGCCCAACAGTGTAATAACAAAAGATGGCCGTGAAATCGCTAGCAGCATTACTGTTTGGGCGGCGGGCATAAAGGGACCTGATTTTATGCAAGCTATTGGCGGTTTGGAAAGCGCAAAGAACAATCAATTACTGGTTAATCCATTCCTGCAAACACCCTTAGACAACGATATATTTGCCCTTGGCGACTGCGCCTCATGCACGACATTAAAAGGGATAAAAGTTCCCCCTAGGGCGCAAGCAGCACATCAAATGGCATCGACTGTCTTTACCAATATTATTGCTAAATTAGCATTGAAACCCTTGGTTGCCTATGAATATATCGATTATGGTTCCTTGGTGTCATTGTCATCTTACACGGCAGTAGGCAGCCTAATGGGAAACATTAATCAACGCAGTATGTTCATCGAGGGTAAGTTGGCAAGACTGGTTTATATTGGGTTATACCGCATGCACCAAGTGACACTTTTTGGTGTGCTTAAAACCTTACTCATTGTCCTTGTTGGTAGGGTTAATAGAGCGTTAAGGCCTAACCTGAAATTACATTAACTGGTGGGTGGTGAAGATGATTGATAAAGATTTTCAGTCTCTATAGGCTTTACAACTATTTATTACCGCCATGCATCAAAAAATAATATTATCCCATTGATCAATGGGGTTAAATAAGCAGATTAGAAATATAGTAGGATATTTAAAAAATGACTTCAGCGCAAAAATTTTACTGGAAAGTTTTAACCCTAGGTAACATCAGTAGCTTTATCTTACTTTATACTATTGCTGGTTGGTTCCCTGGTTTTTTGGTGTTTTTTACCCTGACCTATTCAATAGTAGGTGCATATGATCTTACCCTAAGTAAACATACCTTAAATAGACTGTATCCGGTTCTTGCTTACTTTCGTTACTTCTTTGAGTCAATACGAACAGAAGTTCAACAGTATTTTATTGCCAATAACACCGAAGAAATGCCTTTTAATCGCGAACAAAGAGATCTGGTTTATCGACGTGCAAAGTCGGTAACAGACACCATTCCCTTTGGTACTCAACGAGATTTAATGCAAACTAACTATCAAAGTATATGGCACTCGCTAGCACCAAAAACAATAAAGGATGAATCTAAGCACGTTTCAGTTGGCGGGCGACAATGTTCAAAACCCTATAAAGCGTCAAGATTAAATATATCAGCAATGAGTTATGGCTCTTTAAGTGCAGAAGCTATTGAAGCGATGAATCTAGGCGCAGGTGCAGGTGGCTTTTATCATAATACTGGCGAAGGTGGTGTTAGCCCTTATCATTTAAAACATGGTGGAGACTTGGTTTGGCAAATAGGTACAGGGCTTTTTGGCTGTCGAAATGAAGATGGCCGTTTCAATCCTGTGATGTTTGCTAAAACGGCTCAATTAGCACAAGTAAAAATGATTGAAATAAAGTTGTCGCAGGGCGCTAAGCCTGGTCATGGTGGCGTACTTCCTAAAGCTAAGATAACAGATGAAATCGCGCAGATCAGAGGTGTTAGTAAAGAAGAAGATTGTGTTTCTCCGGCGATTAACCCTGAATGCAATAGCCCATTTGAATTACTGTCATTTGTTAGCCAACTTAGAGAGTTAAGTGGTGGCAAGCCCATCGGTATCAAACTTTGTGTTGGTAACCCCGCTGAATTTTTATGTCTTGGCAAAGCCATGTTGGAAAGTAACATATACCTTGATTTTATTACGGTTGATGGCGCAGAAGGGGGCACAGGCGCTGCCCCCGTGGAATTTAGTAACAGACTTGGTATGACCTGCTTGGAAGGAACCTATTTTGTTCATCAGGCACTTGTTGGATTAGGACTACGTAAACAGATACGGGTGATTTCAGCCGGTAAAACAGCTTCGGGTTTTGACATGCTTAACAAGGTTGCCTTTGGTGCTGATATTGTCAACGCGGCCCGAACATTTATGATGTCATTGGGCTGTATTCAATCTAGACAATGTGACACCAATATGTGCCCAACGGGGGTCGCCACACAAGATAAAAATCGCTCTAAAGCCATCGATATAGAAGTAAAAGGCAAACGTGTAACCTCATTTCATCATCACACCCTAAATAGCTTCTTTGAATTATTGGGAAGCATGGGACTAGATGATGTCTCGCAGTTAACTTACAACAT
Source organism: Colwellia sp. BRX8-9 (assembly GCF_014077245.1). NCBI lineage: Bacteria > Pseudomonadati > Pseudomonadota > Gammaproteobacteria > Alteromonadales > Colwelliaceae > Colwellia > Colwellia sp. BRX8-9. The sequence continues at coordinate 45,502 of NZ_JACGVN010000023.1, read as the reverse complement.
GATAAAACGTAGAACACCAAACGGCATGTTAGAATCTAATACCCACACAGTACCTGAACTGACTGAGAGTCAGTTAACGCAAGAAAATATTACTGGGATGTGGTTAACATGGTGGAATCAAGCCTCTAGCGATACTTTTTATGTTAATGATATTGCGCCTTTGGTACCACCTGAATTAGCCGTTAAGCAAATTTCTTAATGATTACTTGAGCGTTGCGCAATACTATTTTATTGTTATCGCTGAGGTTGAGAACCGTTTAATTATCAATGAATATTGACCATTAAAGCTCTAATATCGTGGTTCATATTATGAGCCGCGATATTAGGATAGAACGTCTGCTTCATTAATAAAATAGACGGTCGTATTGATAATTACCTTAATATTTTTAATGGTTAAAAGTGACCAAAAGACTTTTAGTATTGATAAGTCAAAAGTAGCGGGGCACTAACGACCTACTTTACCTGTAACAAGTGGCTTAAAAGAAAGCACACTATATTGCCCTTGGATGTCATCTTTACCATTGATAAGTCAAAAGTAGGGGGCACTAACGACCTACTTTACCTTTAACAAGTGGCTTAAAAGAAAGCACGCTATATTGCCCTTGGCTGTCATCTTTACCATTGTTGAGTATTGGCGAACGGTGAAGTTTATTAACGGTAACGTAAATTTTATCATCGTCTCCGTAACTAAAACCATCAGGCCACACAAGACGTTCATCTTTAAATAACACTTGGTAATCGCCACTAGGTTTAACCACGCCAATAGCGCCGTTAGTAATATCGGTGACATATATATTGCCGCCACCATCGACAATAATACCATCAGAAATAGGCTTAGTACCGTAGTGCTGTACTTTTTCCTCTAGCTCTTTACTTGACAGACTTTCATTTATAATTGCGCTTGTGGCAACACGATATACCGATGTGCCCGACATAGAGCCAAAGTATAACCATTCTTCATTGGGCTCAAGAGTGATTGGGTTTACACCCAAACGCGCAGCTTGCCCGCCAATTTTCATTGTGCGACCGTCAATAACTATGTCGATGTTTTCAGCACGAGTATAATGGCTGTCTTGCAGTATTCTTCGTGCGGCACCTGTTTTAAGGTTAACAGCAATAATTGCGGCTTGACTACCTTGTGCCGTGTCAGCAATATAGATATAGCCATTTTTGTTATCAACGGCTAAGTCGTTTAGAAACGACGTATCTGTAATCGTTGGCTTTGCTAAATAAATAATTTTATCAAGCTGCTCACTTTTAGTATCCCAACCCACTAATCGCCCCGCATGATCAGGACCCGACGTATCTAGCATCCATAACACACCCTCGGCTGATACATTAATACCCAGAACACCGTAAAAACCTTTACCATTATTGTAAGCATATGCCCATTCTTCATTAGGATAAGGTTTTGTGGTGCCGTCTGGCATAAGCTCCATGATCTTTTGCTTTTGTCCATAAAATCCATGTATCGACAAAAACTTTCTTCCCGATGGCGTAATAGCAATGTTACCCGGTGGATGTTGTGCATCGAATGTAGCGACTGTGTGAAGCTCGCTGTTATTGGCTAATGTCGTCGCTGTAGTGAGTAATGCTATGCTATAAGCTATTACTGAAAGTAATTTTTTCATTTTTATACCTATTATTAAGTTATTAATAATTATACTTAATCGTCTTAAAGAGTCTCTTACATTTCTAGGACTGCTTTTAAAAACCTTCTAAAACAATTTTTCCAATCGATTGTCCTGATTCAAGTATTTTATGGGCCGCTCTTAAGTTTTTAGCGTTAATGGTTCCTAAGTTTTTACCGACCGTAGTTTGGATATATCCTTGGTCAATCAAGTCTGCAATTTTGTTAAGTAAGCGATGTTGCTCATTGATATCTGTTGTTTTGAACATTGAACGTGTAAACATAAACTCCCAGTGCAGGGATAAACTTTTAAATTTAAGTTTACTGATATCAAGCGACTTAGGATCGTCAATTAAAGCTATCTTTCCCATTGGAGCTAACAGTTCAACAAAGCTATCTAAATAGGAGTCAGTATGCGTTAAACTAGCAACGTGTGTTACTTGCCCTATAGCTAATTGTTCAATTTGTGATACTAGTGATTTGGAGTGATCGATAACATAATCTGCCCCCAGTTTTTTTACCCATTTTGCAGAACTATCTCGTGACGCCGTAGCAATGACAGTTGCGCCTGTTAGTGCACTTGCTAACTGAACTAAAATCGAACCGACACCTCCCGCCGCGCCAACAATTAAAATTATATCGTTTGATTTTTTCTTTATCTCAGGATGTTGTTGTTTGATTAATAAGCGTTCAAACAATAATTCCCAAGCAGTAATCGCGGTTAATGGTAATGCAGCGGCTTCGCCATCTGATAAACTTTTTGGCTTATGACCGACGATGCGCTCATCAACTAATTGATATTCGGCGTTACTTCCTTGGCGATTTAAATCTCCGGCATAAAAGACTTTATCCCCAGGTTTAAAGTGCCTCACTGACTCACCTATGGCCACGACTTCACCAACAGCGTCCCAACCAAGCACTTTGTATTCATCGTTATCTGCTGCAACATTTTGACGGATTTTGTAATCTACAGGGTTAACAGCGATAGACATAACCTGTACTAATAAGTCATGTCCTGAAGCTGTAGGTTGCGATAGCTCGATGTCTATTAATGATTTAGGATTACTGATCGGTAATGATTGTATGTAGCCAACTGCTTTCATGGTTTTTCTCCAAAGCTTTAAAATTGTTAATTACGGGGAGTTAACGTTAATTGTTATGGTGATTATAATGATATGACTTGATCGCTCAAATAGAAACAGCATAATGATAGAATCTTTATCAAATTATTTTTGACAATCATGCTATTAGAAGATCTTAATGTAATCTTAAAAGTTGCCGAATTTCGCAGTATTACTGCAGCGGCAGAGAGTTTAGACATGCATACAGCAACAGCTAGTGCAGCAATAAAAAGGGTTGAACGTGCGCTTGGCGTTGATCTGTTTATACGAACGACTCGAAGCTTAAGGCTCTCTGTTGCAGGAGAAAGGTATATTCCAAATTGTCAGCAAGCATTGCAAATGCTTGACGTAGCTAAGCAAAATGTTAAAGATGATTTAGACATTATTGATGGTGAATTAAGAATTTCTATCCCCTCAGATTTAGGTCGGAATTTAGTATTACCTTGGCTTGATGAATTTATGGAAGAGCACACAGGGATCAGTGTTAAATTACATGTCAGTGATAGTAATATTGATTTCTATAGGGATCCCGTTGATATTGCCTTGCGCTATGGTTCACCAAATGATGCCAACCTTTACGGTTTTAAAATCTGTAATGTACCACGAGTTATTTGTGCAACACCTCAGTACCTAGAAGCGCATGGTATACCCAAGCATCCTAATGATTTGACCACACATAACGGTCTTCTATATAAGTTACATGACATTGTTCATGATGTATGGGAATTCTCTTATAAAAGTGAGTTTATTAAAGTCAAAATGAAAAGTAATCGCGTTTCAAACGATGCTGACCTAGTCAGGCGTTGGTGTGTAAGTGGTAAGGGAATAGCTGTAAAATCTAGTTTAGATATGTCATATGACTTGCTGAGTAACCAACTTGTGACACTATTAACTGGCTTTGTCCCTAAGCCAACAGAATTATGGATTATTTGCCCAAGTAGACAGACCATTACTCCGGCAGTTCGCCTGCTTAGAGAACACTTAAAAATAAAGTGTAACTATGTTCTTACTCAACTTATAAACAAAGGTATTTTAGCTCAAGCGGATGTCTACTAATTGAGCATTCTATTTGATTTAAATGAGCGATTTTATTGATTTGAAGTTTGATGGTAATCCTCAATGCTTTAGAGACTAGTGACGTCAATGTAGTATTCTTGTGTATAAATAGGTGAAATACCAACGGCAGTAATAAGCTTGTTGGAGAGATTTTCAGCTAAAAATAATTTCTTATGATTTGCAATAACGTCATCCGTCACTCAATTATATTAACATGACTTTAGTGCCTGTTATTGACGTAATGAACTGAAAAGCTTAATGTCTTCTTTGACTACTGAGCTGTCAAGTATGGAATACATTTAACGTAATAAAAAGGACATCGATGAAACATCTTTTATTAACTATATTAACCACTACTTTAATCGTGCTTAGCGCTTGTGGCGGCGGTGCTGATAAAAAAACACCAGAGATTAATATATTGCCACCGGTTGAGGAAGGCTTCACCTTACAAAATATTCGCTTTGATTCAAGAGATTATTATGAAGGAGAGCAGGTTACTGTTACAGAAGGTACTCGCTTTGAAGTTCAGTGGGTATCACCGACTTCTGCAGCCTACAGAATAGATTTATACTTATCGATTAATGGCGACGTATATTCTGACGATAATAAAATAGCCGGGCTTAAATGTGGTAGCGCTTCTTTCTCACTCTGCCCAAACGCAACAGGTGAAGTTCAATGTGTAATTGATGACAACAGCTTATCTTGCTCTTTTGGAAACAAATCTGTAGGAAGCGAGTCTTTTCAAGATAATGACCTATCAAGCTTAAGGTTTATTATAAGAGGTTGCGATGCCCTCAGTAACTGTGATGTAAAAACGTTTGATTTGTCAGTACAAAATAATACGGGTAATTAAAATCAACGTTTATTAAAACCGCTCTTAAAGGTAGACATCAACAGGCAGAAAATAGATGTTTCACCTAACCCAAGCCCACCAATAACTGCCAGCAAGGCTACCATAGATGTCGTTCATCATAAAAAGGCTAATGCTACTTTTGTCTGCTTATCTGACAAAATAGGCATTATAATTAATAATCGCTTAAACAGTTTATAGTACCGACTTAATAGATAACTCGCACGAAGTTGCCTATGATTGTTCACATATCATGAATAAACTCTTATAATACTCTGCGTATGGTTTTTAAGGTTTTTTATGTTTAAAGCAGTGTTAAGAATGTTTATTATAGCAATGATGCTTGTTGCCTTCGTTGGGCAAGCAATTAGCTTTAATACTGCTATGTCTTGTGAAAATTCAGAAAAATCTCTTTCTTTTGACACCAGCGAACAAGTAAAACATTACGGTTTAAGTACAGTTAGTAAAGCTACCCCAGAAGACTGCTGTGGTATCGAATGTTGCGATGTTAATTGTACTTGTATTGTTAATGCATGTTCATCAACGGTATATTTTAATACTGTCGTTCACTCAGCTAAAATAACTATCTTAGCTGAAGCTTTTTATATGCAACAATTTGAGCAGCTTAAATCTATTTCTCCCTTGCTCTATCGGCCTCCTATTTTTACCTCATAAAAACTTAGAATAACAAAGATTGTACAACTCATCACTTTTCAAGTTAATTAGCGCCCTTGTGCTGAATTATTATCAAGTAATACCTGAGGTAAAAATGTTTAAAATATCATTAAAAACGGCAGTAGCCATGCTGTTAATCCCTGCGTTTTCTTACGCGAATGAAAATAACAATGAAGATGAACACGACAAAGATCACCATGAACATAACGATAACAAAATTGAAAAAATTCAAGTAAGCGCTTCTCGTTTAAGTCGTATCGTTACTGAATCGGCAACACGAACCGAAATTATTAATGGAGAAGAAATACAAGAAAAAGCGCTAATGCGTCCAGGGAACATCTCTATGTTAGTGGCTGAAACGGGGGGCGTTAGAGTGCAAACCACCTCGCCTGCGTTAGGAAGTTCCAACATTCGACTGCAAGGAATGTATGGTCGTTACACACAGCTCTTAAGTGACGGTTTACCCTTATACGGTGGTCAAACCGCTTCAATTGGCCTGTTGCAAATTCCACCTACAGACCTTGCAAATGTTGAAATAATTAAAGGGTCTGCTTCTTCTCTTTATGGTGGCTCAGCACTTGGAGGAGTGATTAATCTAATTTCACGCACACCTTCAGATGTTTATGAGGGCGAAGTGTTACTTAATGCTACGTCTAAAAATGGTCAAGATATCACTTCATACTTTGCCGCTCCTTTAACTAGCGCTTTAAGTGCATCGATTACTGCTGGAGTTCATCATCAAGAAGAGCAAGACCTAGATAACGATGGCTGGATTGATTTGGCTGGCTACGAAAGGCACAGTGTCCGACCTCGTTTCTATTGGCAGCAAGATAATGGTGCAAACCTTTACGTTACCTTGGGTGCAATGAAAGAACAAAGAGATGGTGGTACTTTAGGTGACGCTACTTTACCTGATGGTAATAGTTTTCCTCAAACACAGGGTACGCTTAGAACCGATGTTGGCTTCATATATGACCGCCCATTGGGGCAGGTGATGACTATTAATGTCCGTGGCTCGGCAATGAAACAAGACCACGAGCATGAATTTGGTCCTGTTCAAGAGGATGACAGCCATACAAGCAGCCTGATTGAGTCGAGTTTGTCAGGGTATTCTGATAAAGCGGCATGGCTAGTTGGCTTAGCACTACAGTCTGAAAAGTTCGAATCTGATACCTTTTCTGAATTTAATTATTCCTATCAAGTGCCGGGACTATTTTCGCAACTAGATTATGAAGTCAGTGATGATATTTCTATGTCGCTTAGTGCACGTGCTGATTGGCATAATGAATACGGAACACAAGTAAGCCCGCGAATTTCATTATTATACAACCAAGAAAGCTGGTCGGTTAGAGGGGCATATGGGCAAGGTTTTTTCGCACCAAGTCCTTTTATTGAAGATATTGATGAAGCCGGTTTATCTCGACTTGCGCCGCTAGAGAGTCTTGATGAGGAGCGAGCATCTACCGCATCTATAGATTTTAGCTATGTGCTGGGCAGTGCAGAAACTAGCCTAACATTATTTGCGTCAGATATTGATAACGTTACTGAGTTAGCTGTGATTAATAGTGATGATGCTTCAAGAAAGCAAGTTCTTATCGTCAATGCTGCTGGCGAAAGTAACATTAACGGTGCTGAATTATTACTACGCTATCGCTGGCAAGATATTAAATTTACCGGTAGCTATCTATACATAGACGCCACTAAAGAAAGAGATCCGCAATTTGGCCGAGTACCCTTAGCGTTGACCCCTAAACATTCGGCTGGTCTTGTTGTAATGTGGGAAGAACATGGTAGTCATATGGTAGGATTTGAAGCTTACTATACGGGTACACAACAACTTGAAAACAACCCATATCGAGAGCGGAGCAGCCCTTATTGGCACTTAGGGCTGCTGGGTCAAGTTACCATCGGACAAGTAAGCTTTTTCGTTAATGCTGAAAACTTGTTAAATGTGCGACAAACAAAGGATGACTCTTTAGTATTACCGGAACAAGCACCTAGCGGTCGATGGACAACCAACATTTGGTCAAGAAACGATGGTTTTACCGTTAATGCTGGTTTACGTTTTAAATTTGGCGGTTAAAACCATACTATATTAGTATAACGATTTGTTGGATTGACCATATTGTATTAAGTGTTTTTAGAGGGGATACTGGCAGTTTTAGCTGTCCCCTGATTCGAAGAACGGGTGCTTTGGTTATCTTAAATGAGCTATTAGGGGCTTCTAATGGCTAGCGTTTAGTTCTCATCGTCACCCTAAACCCTAAATAGGGATTAGGGTGCTAAGTTTATCAGTCTCACTCAGCCACAGCTGAGATAAAGAATGTAAAACCTCAAGTCTATAATGTAACATTAGTTAGCGTTAACAGGTTACTCGATTACCCATCAAAAAATGCTCATAATGAAGATTAACTATTTAGGGATCTTTAGTTTAAATTTTGATTGTTTAACATGAGACTGTCTCTTTGATATTCAGCGCCAGTTAGGCACTATTTATTTAAATAAGCGATAAGGTTATTGATTGTAATGAAGTTCAATGACTAGTTAACATAAAACTCTATATACTATAATCTAAGAGGATTAGTACCAAGTGGTCAATTTGTATTTAGGATTGTGATGAAAGTTAAGTTGAAGTCTGACGAAAAAATTAAAAAAATTAGCGATAAAGAAATATACCAAGAAATTTTTGATGCAATATTATCGTTTCGTTTACGCCCTGGTACTCGGCTGACTGAAGAAAATTTATCAAAAATATTCAATGTGGGTCGTACAACGATTCGTAGTGCTTTACTGCGACTTTCTCAAGACCATATTATTGAAATTCAACCGAACAAAGGGGCATTTATCGCAAGTCCGACCGTTAAACAAGGTAAAGATATTCTTGAAGCTCGAAAATTAATTGAAGTAGAGATTGTTAAAGATGTCATTAAGCATGCAACGCATAGTGACTTCGACTTATTGAAAAAAATAGTTAAATCAGAAGAAAATAATATCAAACGTGAACATATGGTTGAAGGTATTCAACTCGGTGGCGACTTTCATTTGATGCTGGCGAAGATATCAAAAAACACCACGCTTGAGCGCATTCTAACAACCTTAATACCGCAAACCTCTTTAGTGATTGTACTGTATGAAAACCCTGATGCGCCTAAATGCTCGCATTTTGAACACTTCGAGCTTATCGACGTAATGGAAAAAGGTCAGGTTGAAAAAGCTACAGCACTTATGTATCAACATATTCATAGTATTGAGACGCGTTTAAATTTAGATGAAAAAGAATTTACTAGCGATTTAGTTGATATATTTAAAAAACGTTAATGCGTTAACGGTTAGGTCTTTGGTTAAAATATGGCAATAATAAAAATTTCTGATGATGATTTAGTCAATACACAACAAAAAGCTAGGCTATTAAACAAAAATAAAATAATAAAAGCTGCTGAACAAGAGTTTAAGAAATATGGCTTTAATGGTGCGTCCATTGCGCGTATTGCTGAAACGGCAATGTTACCCAGAAGTAACATTCATTATTATTTCACGAATAAACTCGCGCTTTATGGTGCGGTGTTAACTAATATTATCAATTTATGGAATCAAGCTTTTGCTGATATAAAGCCCAATGATGACCCAGCAAAAGCAATTGCAAGCTACATAGATGCGAAAATAGAGTATTCAAGAACTAATCCTACTCCTTCAATTATTTTTGCTAGTGAGTTACTGCATGGCGCGCCTTATTTAAGTCAATATTTGAAAACAGATTTTAAACAGTGGATCACTGACAAAGCTAACATCATTCAATCATGGCAAGCGCAAGGTAAGTTAGATGAGCAAATATCAGCTTACCATTTGTTGTTTACTATTTGGGGGGCAACTCAACATTATGCTAATTTTTCAGTTGAGATTGAAGCTGCTTTAGATAGGCCGCTGACCAATAGCGACTTTGATGATGCTAAAAGAACGATAAAACATATCATTTTAAAAGGTTGTGGTATGCAGCTTGTTGAGAAGCGCTAACAATAGATATAACTCTTATAATTTCAATCCCTTCCTGTAGAAAAATCACCTATATTTTTAAAAACATAAAGTCATTGGAATTTTTTGGCTTTAGTTTATGGGCAAAAATACTTGTTTGTACTGATGGTTAATTGTAAACAAGATTGTTGACAATGTTGTTTTTGTTTCATATGCTAAGTTGATGTTTAGTAATGAATGTAAATTACACAACACAAGCCTTAAGCTATAGTTAAGTTGGCAAATTAAGCCGCGCTATAAATGCAATATAAATTCTTTAGAAGGGTCAGAAATTTGGAAGCGTATTTGTTCGATGTATTAAATTTTTTAGTGCGAAGTTTTCATATCATTACCGGCATAGCTTGGATCGGCGCATCATTTTATTTTGTTATGCTAGATAATTCATTACATACACCTAAAAATCCTGCAGACACCCAAAATGGTGTTTTTGGTGAGTTATGGGCGGTACACGGTGGTGGTTTTTATCATTCGCAAAAATACATGTTGGGTCCCAAAAACCAACCTTTAGACGATAATCTTCATTGGTCTAAATGGGAAGCATATACAACGTGGATCAGCGGTTTCTTTTTGATGGCTATTGTCTACTGGTATGGCGCTGATATTTACCTTATTGATACAAGTGTTGCTGATATATCGCAAAGCACAGCCATTGCAATTAGCTTAGGCTTTATGTTTGGTGGCTACTTTATTTACGATTTCTTATGTAAATCTGCTTTAGCTAAAAACGATTTAGTTTTAGGTGTTGTGATTTTTGCACTTGTCTCTGCCGCCGCTTATGCATTAACACACATATTTAGTGGTCGTGGCGCTTTTATGACCTTTGGTGCCATGTTAGGTACTATTATGGCAGCTAGCGTATTCTTTGTTATTATTCCTGGCCAAAAGAAAATGGTCGAAAGGCTCATCGCAGGCGAGAAAGTTGACGCCGCCCCGGGAATAGCAGGCAAACAGCGTTCTGTTCATAACACTTACTTTACCTTACCTGTTGTCTTTGTGATGATAAGTAACCACTATGCCATGACCTATAACCATGAGTATAACTGGTTAATATTAATGGGTATTTCTATGGCAGGTGCCTTAATACGGGTGTTCTTTGTTTCGCGTCACACGCCAGGAAAACCACTAACAGGAGCGTTAGTTACTGCTGTAGTTATTATGGCCGTCGTTATCTGGGCTATGGCGCCTAAGTCAATCGTGACGAATACTGATTCAACAGTCTCACCTGTAGAATTCTCTCAAGTTCAAGCCATTATTCAACAGCGTTGTTCATCTTGTCATGCAGACAAACCTACTCAAGCTGGTTTTGCCGCTGCGCCTAAAGGCTTTATTTATGACACACCTGAACAAATTAAAGCGCAAGCCACTCAAATTTATCAGCAAGCCGTAGTCCTTAAAGCTATGCCTATAGGTAACTTAACCAAAATTACTGACTCAGAGCGGAAGTTAATTGCTCTGTGGTATCAACAACGTCAAACAACAAAAGAGTAATGTAACCTTTACTTTATACAACTAAATAATTACAGAATAAAAAGTTACAACAAAATAAAAACCGAGAAGAGAAATGAACATGATAACCACAGTTATTAGTGCTGCTTCGTTTCTATTTCTTGGTTTGAGTTCGGCTACAATACAAGCTGCTACTTTTAGTACATTTAAAGTAGCAGGCTTATATGGCACAGGACATAATAAACGAAGCATTGATGGCAATGAAGCAACGTTCACTATTGCAAATGCAACAGGCTTTGCGTGGGATGATAGCTATTTTTTTGCCGATGTAGCCCATGTCAGTGATGCAAATTCAACAGGTGATACACATCTCGAGTTTGCTCCTAGCTATCGCCTCTAACAAGTTATCTCCAAGATAATAAAAATGGCAGGTGACTCTGTTTCTAGTGCAAATTTACAAGTTTTTGTAACCCATGAACAACAAAACTTTAATTTTCATGCAGGAATTTGGCACATGGCCTTAATTTCAGAAAAAGACCGACTTTTTTCGTCTTTGATAAGGCCGGTGCTGGCAAACATTGTAATGAACTTACTTTAGAAAACGAAACTATTGAGTTGACATTAGCATGAGTAAAATAGATATGAATAACTACCCTCGAGACATGAAAGGATACGGAGAGCATGCACCTAAGGTTACTTGGCCAAATAAGGCAAAAGTGGCGGTGCAATTTGTGATCAACTATGAAGAAGGAGCCGAGAATTGCATTCTACATGGTGATAATGCCTCGGAAACTTTTCTATCAGAAATCATTGGCGCACAACCGTTTGTTAACGAACGACATATGAACATGGAGTCTTTTTATGAATATGGCAGCCGTGCAGGTTTTTGGCGATTACATCGTTTATTTTCTCAGCGAGGCTTACCTGTAACTGTTTTTGGTGTCGCGATGGCGATGCAACGTAACCCTGAAGCAGTTGAAGCGATGTTAAAAGCAGATTGGGAAATTGCGAGTCATGGATACAGGTGGATAGACTATCAAAATGTACCGATTGAAACCGAGCGTGAACATTTAAAAAAAGCGATAGCTATTCACAAAGAAATGACAGGGCAAAAACCTAAAGGTTGGTATCTTGGCCGCATGAGCGAAAATACTCGACAGTTGGTCATGGAAGAAGGCTCTTTTTTATATGATGCTGATAGTTATGCTGATGATTTACCTTATTATGTAAAAGGTAAAGAAAAGCCACATTTAATTGTCCCATATAGTTTAGATGCCAATGATATGCGTTTTGCTAGTCCGCAAGGTTTTAATTCAGGTGAACAGTTTTATTGTTACTTAAAAGATACTTTTGATACCTTGTATGCTGAAGGGGCTGATGCACCAAAAATGATGTCTATTGGTTTGCATTGCCGCATTATTGGCCGACCAGGTCGTTTTGCAAGTCTGGTTAAGTTCCTAGATTATATTGGGAAATATAATGATGTCTGGGTGTGTAGAAGGCAAGATATTGCAGAGCACTGGTTAGCAAACCATAAAGCAGAATAAGTAGTAAGTAGCTAAAATTATTGCAATAACAAACAATTAGCAAACCATAAAGCAGAATAAGTAGTAAGCAGCTAAAATTATTGCAATGACAAACGATTAGCAAACCATAAAGCAGAATAAGTATTAGCAAGTACCTAGTGATACTGCAACAACACCAAGAGCCTTAATTTAAGAGGTTTGACTGGTGTTGTTGTTAACAGATTGAGCATAGGGTAAAAATATTACAATGCCCCCCTCAAAAGAAGTAAGTTGAAACAAAGATTACACTAGCAATAAAACCACGATATTCTGTTCTTCTAACCGCTAAAAAAGGCATGGTTAACGCACCCAAAATACCTGCTCCCATAAAATAACTTACCAACATACTCGCGCTAACGGTACATAATAATTTGCGCTAGCGTCAAAATGCCAAGATGAGTTGGAATACGATTTAAAAATGGTGGTTTATCTTGTTGCTCACCTTTATTTGAAAAGTAGTCTGCTACATGGATCATGATAACGTATTCTCCAATTTCAATCTTGATGTCGTCAAGTAATCACTCGTTTTTTCATCCGTCAGTATTGATTATCACTGTTAGTAAATGGACGATTATTCTAGATTTTTTATACACATTACTCGCTTTATAGGTCAACTTTTCGGTAAATTTCAGGTGATCTTGAGATGATTGTTAAGGTGTTTTATTAAGCATAAATATTGTTTGATGTTAATAGAGTTGACTCAAAGGTAAGTTGTCAACAATTGTGTATACAATCCCTTGTCTTTATTGACAGGTGTTGTGAATTTGTATACATTCATCAGCATTGCAGCTTTAGATAAAGACGCTTATCAGCGCAGACCTCAACAGATAATTAACATAACAATCAAAGTATAATTAAGGAATAAGTGGTTAAGGAAATGACAATATATCAACAGAAAAACTTGCTAAAAGTAGATATTGATTTAGTAAAATTCATAGAAGAAGAGGTTTTACTCGGCTTAAACATCTCTGCTGATAATTTTTGGAAATCCTTATCAACAATCACTCATCAATTAGGGCCTGAGAATAGAGCCTTATTAGTAAAACGCACTCAATTTCAGGAACAACTTGATGATTGGAATCTCGCGCATCAAGATAATTTTGATATTGAGGAATATAAACAATTTCTTTTTGATATAGGCTATTTAAGCCCTGAAGGTGATGACTTTCTTATCACCACAAACAACGTAGATAGTGAAGTAAGCTCACAAGCAGGACCACAACTTGTTGTTCCCGCCGCCAACGCTAGATTTGCATTAAATGCCGCTAATGCTCGCTGGGGAAGTTTATACGATGCCCTTTATGGAACTGATGTCATTAGTGGTGAAGATGGCGCTGAGAAAAAAGCAACGCATAATCCTATTAGAGCAGCAAAAGTAGTCGCTTACGGTCGTGAATTTTTAGATGATCACTTTCCACTCGTCAACGGCTCACATCATCAGTCATGTGCTTATACTATTGACAATAAAAAGCTTTTAGTCACTTTAGTTGATGGTCGTACTTCACTATTAAAAAATACTGAACAATTTATTGGCTTTCAGGGGGATAAGAATAAGCTCAGCTCAGTTTTACTTAACCATCATGATTTACGTGTGGCGATAGAAATAGATGCAAGCTCAGCTATTGGTAAAACAGACGCTGCAGATATAAAAGATATTACTTTAGAATCAGCATTAACCACAATACAAGACTTTGAAGATTCGGTAGTTGCAGTAGACGCCAAAGAAAAAATTCATGTTTATCGTAATTGGTTAGGGCTAATGAAAGGTGACTTAAGTGAAACTATTGATAAAGCCGGTAAAATAACTCAGCGAGTATTAAAAGCTGATAAAATTTATCAGGACCTTAACGGTGGCAACTTGAATTTGCCAGGACGCAGTTTATTATTCTGTCGAAATGTTGGCCACTTAATGACTAACGCTGCAATACTCGATCAAGAGGGCTTCGAAATTCAAGAGGGCATCATGGACGCCATGATAAGCACCTTAATAGCCTTACACGATTTACAAAAAAATAGTATTCACCGTAACTCAAGAAAGGGTAGTGTCTATATTGTAAAGCCTAAAATGCATGGCCCTGATGAAGTGGCTTTTGCTAATAAACTCTTTAATGCTGTTGAAGATGGTTTAAGTCTTGATAGATATACCATTAAAATTGGGGTAATGGACGAAGAACGTCGCACAACAGTCAACCTGAAAGAGTGTATTAGAGCCGTAAAAAATCGCGTTGTATTTATTAATACTGGTTTTTTAGATAGAACGGGCGATGAAATACATACCAGTATGTTACTAGGTCCCATGGTGTTAAAAGGTGATATGAAAGCACAACCCTGGATTAAAGCCTACGAAGATAGGAATGTAGATATAGGTTTAGCCTGCGGTTTTTCCGGTAAAGCACAAATTGGTAAAGGGATGTGGGCTATTCCTGATGAAATGGCTGATATGATGAAAATGAAAATTGCTCATCCTTTATCAGGTGCTAATACGGCATGGGTTCCATCACCAACCGGGGCTACCTTACATGCTATACATTACCATCAAGTGAATGTATTTGAGGTACAGAGTAGGATTGCGCAAAGATCTCGTACTCGTCTAAATGATATATTAACAGTACCCTTATTAAAAAAATCTGAGCAATTGGGTAAAGAGGCGATTGAAAAAGAGCTTAATAACAATGCCCAAGGTCTATTGGGTTACGTAGTTCGTTGGGTTGATTTAGGCATGGGCGCTTCAAAAGTCCCCGACATTAACAATGTTGGCTTAATGGAAGATAGAGCTACATTAAGAATTTCTAGTCAGCACATTTGTAACTGGCTAGCACACGGTATCTTATCTGAGTCTGAAGTGAGGTCTTCCTTAGAAAAAATGGCGGTTATTGTTGATCAACAAAATGCCCATGACCCTTTATATCAGCCAATGTCTGCTAACTTTGCAAGTAGTTTAGCTTTTCAAGCAGCATTAGATCTTGTCTTTAAAGGGAAAACACAGCCCAATGGTTATACCGAGCCTTTACTTCACGCTTACAGGAAAGAATTTAATGAAACCCAAACAACAAGGAAAAACGAAGATGTCAAATAAAAGTACATATTATGCGCCTACAGGTGGATTACCACCACAAACACAATTGATCTCTGATCGCGCTATTTTTACCGAAGCTTACGCAATTATTCCTAAAGGTGTGTTAACCGATATTGTTATCAGTTATTTACCCTTTTGGAATAATATGAGGATGTGGGTGCTGGCTCGTCCATTGAGTGGCTTTTCAGAAACTTTTTCTCAATACATAGTAGAAGTAACACCAAACGGCGGCTCTGAAAAACCAGAACTTGATGAAAATGCTGAAGGTGTACTCTTTATTGTTGAAGGTGAAATGGATGTTACTATCGAAGGGACAAATCACCATATGACATCAGGCGGGTATGCTTATTTGCCTGCAGGTGCTCAATGGACACTTAAAAATAATAGTTTAGAAAATGTAAAGTTCCATTGGATCCGCAAAGCTTATCAAGTCGTTGAAGGCATCGATGCACCAGAAGCTTTTGTAACCAGTGACCATGAAGTTGAAGCTATTGAAATGCCTAATACCGGTGGTGTATGGAAAACCACAAGATTTACTGAGCAATCAGATATGCGCCATGATATGCATGTAAACATTGTAACTTTTGAGCCAGGCGGCGTGATCCCTTTTGACGAAACACATGTGATGGAACATGGATTATATGTTTTAGAAGGTAAAGCTGTTTATCATTTAAACGGTGAATGGGTTGAAGTAGAGGCGGGTGACTTTATGTGGTTACGTGCTTTTTGTCCACAATCTTGCTATGCCGGTGGCCCAGGTCCATTTAGATATTTATTATATAAAGATGTAAATAGACATATGCCATTTATACGTCCGAGAAGTTAATCTCTTCTGTGCTTATAGTTACTCTATACGTACTTTTTAGTAAAATATCGAATGTGATAATAATGTTGGATATTTTACTTTAGCCTCTGGCTAACAAGAGGTTTACCTATTTCTGTTAAAGGTATCCTTGTAGGCGGAATAGGGCTCTTAGCTGCTAACATTTAAAAAAAACTATAAAGCCAGCAAAACATGATGCTAGCTACCAAGAAATGCTTGAGGTATGTCAATTAGTGAAGCTAACTTCATTTATTGATAGCTTATCGTTTGGTATTAATACTTGGCTAGGCTCTAAAAGTGTAGGATTATTAGTTGGCCAAGCACAACGATTACAGATTGCACCGTTGTTGTTACGTCCAGAAAAGGTGCTGATTTTAAACAAGCCAACCAAAGGACTAGATCGAGGCAAAGAAGAAGCGGTAATGATCAATATTCTCGCCCATGTAAGAAAACATAAACAGACGTTACTAGTTGCTACTCGTTGTTACTCATTTTTGCGACGGATTTATATTTTTACATCAGGTTAATTTTATTGAAAGTTATAGGCCAAGTATAAAATTTGATAACACGAATATTTATCATCTAGCCAAAACTTATGTTACCGGCATTACAGAAGTGTATTTAATCGCTCCCCACCTTTTTAACGTCGCCTTACATGCTTTTAACGTTCCCCTTAGGCTCATTGGCTCTAACCAAAACACCCACCGCTAAGGGATATGTTTTGAAAATTACAGCATCTTTTTATACCTTGCTCAAATTACTAATTATATTTCAATATATTAGCTTGCAAATAAACCCATTCGTTTATATGCTTTTATGAGGCAGGTTATTAAAAATAATTGGGTATTTAAATGAGTAAAGTTGTATTAATTGTCGACGATAGTATTGTTTCTCGAATGATGCTTAAAGAAATTGTTAAATCTTATATACCTGGAGTCGACATCATTGAAGCTGGAGGTGGAGAGCAGTGCTTGAGCCAATTAACGGCGGAAAGTAAAATTGATATTGCGATTTTTGACTATAATATGCCTGGTATGACAGGTATTGAATTAATCTTTGCATTAGATAAGCTAATTTCAATTCCTAAGCGCGCTTTGTTAACCGCAAATATCCAAGATGACATAAAACAACAGGCTGAGCAAGCAGGTGTTGTTTTTTTAATTAAACCGATTACCGAAGAACTCATTAGCCATTTTTTAAATAGTTAGGGAAGCATATGAAGGATAATTTATCTCCACTTGAAATTGATGCCCTCACCGAAATATTTAACATCGGTATTGGTAGAGCGGCCAACTCCCTGAATAAAATGGTATCTCAACCGGTTGATTTAACTATCCCAAAAGTCGAAATCGTCTCTAACAAAATAGCCAAATCTAAATTGAATTTTGCTAGTGATACAGAAATCAGTGCTGTAATTCAACGATTTGAAGGTGACTTTAAAGGCCAAGCATTACTTATGTTTAGCAAAGAAAGTGGTTTGCAATTAGTTAGTACTTTACTTGGTAATAAGTTTCCACCCGAGGCTTTGTCTGATCTTGAGCAAGATTCTTTAGTAGAAATAGGCAATGTTATTTTAAATGCTTGTTTTGGAACGGTTATTAACTTTCTTAAATCCTCAATAAAAATTGAAATGCCAGAGTTTATACAAGGGGATATTAATAAAGTTTATGTGTATAGCAGCGAAAATGATTGGTCATTATATATAAAAGTTAAGTTCTCTTTACCCGATGATAATATTGAAGGTTTTATCTCTTTTATTATGGATATTACCTCATTAGAGATTTTTCAAGAATCTGTGAGAAAATTTGTTTTTGGCATTACTAACAAAATTGAAGCTTAGCTCTGCTATGAATAATTTAACAAAAGATATTTTATTTAGTTCTGTGAATGATCTTTCTCTTGGTATTATCATTATTGATGAAAACCATCAGGTAGTTTTTTATAATCAGTGGATAAAAGATCACTCTGTTATAGTCGATGATAAAGGTGTTGGTTGTAAACTTGGTGATATTCTAGAGGGGTTTAACTATTCCCGCTTAAGTGATGCATGCAATGAAGCATTAACGTTAGGATTGCCCACTAAACTCTCTAATACTTTTAATCCTAAACCTTTAGCGTTATTCCATAAAAGCCATGTTGGTGATAACGATTACCGTATACAGCAGCAAATATCGATTAAAAGCATCAATACTTCCCCGAATGAACGCTTATGTGAAATTCTGATCCAAGATGTGTCTAGTTCAGTTAAAAAAGAATTGATGCTGAAAAGTTTAGCCGATGAAAATAAGAAACAACAATTAAAAGCTGAATTAGCCAATCGGACTAAGTCACAGTTTTTGGCTAATATGAGTCATGAAATTAGAACGCCAATGAACGGTGTTTTAGGCATGCTAAATTTATTATCAACGACCAAGCAAAGTCAAGAACAAGCTCATTTTACTCGACTAGCACATTCAAGTGCCGATACCTTGCTTCATATCCTAAACGACATTCTAGATTTTTCAAAAATAGAAGCAGGTAAACTTGAAGTTGAATTGATTACTTTTGACCTTTTAAGAAATTTAGGCGATTTGGTTCAGTCTTTATCGATGAATAGCAAAGATAAAAAATTAGAAATTATTCTTGATGTCACCGATGTTGGTCATCAAATGGTCATCGGTGATCCTGGTAGATTAAGACAAATCATTACTAACTTAGTTGGCAATGCAATAAAGTTTACCCCCACGGGTGAAATTGTTATTAAAGCAAAGACAGTTTTAAATGACAATGGAGATATAAAACTACATATCAGTGTCATAGATACAGGAATAGGTATACCAGCGGATAAATGTTCAATACTTTTTGATGTGTTCACCCAAGTCGATGTATCGACAACACGAGAGTATGGTGGCACAGGTTTAGGCTTGTCTATTGTAAAGCAATTATGTGAATTAATGGGGGGAGGCATTACTGTTAGTAGTGTCTTGGGTCAAGGCAGCGAATTTAGTTTTAATATCCAATTAAAACCTAGCACAGAAGAAGTGCAAACTCAGTTAGGTACTCATTTAAATGGAATTAACATTTTAGTTACTGATGATAATCTTACTCATCTTGCCGTGCTTAGCAAACAACTCGGTCTTTTGGGGGCTGAAGTTATTCAAGCTGACAGTGGTAGTAAGGCATTGGCTATATTGAAGCAATACGATAGCCATTATTTTGCTATGGCTATTATTGATATGCAAATGCCGAGCATGTCAGGTAGTGAGTTAAGCGCTGAGATTAGAAAAATTAAGTCACTTGATAAGCTTAAAATAGTGATGTTAACTTCAATGGATCAGATTGTTAAAGGTCCTTTGTCATCAACGTCAGGATTTTCAGATTATTTATTAAAACCTGTGGTCATTGATGAGTTACTTAATATCTTAGATGATACGCTTAACAAGAGACAGATATTAAAAAATACGGCTGGCGTTTCAGCTAGCCTTGGAAGTAATATGTTAGAGAATAAAAGTCAGACCACTAAAGCAAAAATATTGTTAGTTGAAGACAACCGAATTAACCAACAAGTCGCTTTAGGTATATTAAGAAAGTTTGATTATTCTATTGATATTGCAGTCAATGGTGTAAATGCAATTGATATCTTAGAGAAGAAAGATCCAGAACATCCTTATGATCTTATTTTAATGGATTGCCAAATGCCAGAAATGGATGGCTATCAAGCCACTGAACATATAAGAAATAATATGGATAGTGTCTTGTTCTCGACTATCCCTATTATTGCAATGACGGCAAATACTATGAAGGGTGATAAAGAAAAATGCTTAGCATCGGGTATGAATGATTATATTTCTAAACCGATAAACCCTAAACTGTTGGAAGAGAAAATTAGTTACTGGTTGAACAAACTTAATTAATTTTAGTAACCAAGTAGTGATTTTCTTGCTAATAAAACAGAAAAATAAAAGCATGGCCACTTTTTCAATACATTAACTTTTTAAAGTATCGCTAAAATTAATTATCATCGCTCATTACTTATTTTATCTGAGCACTATCAAAAACAACATTAGCAGTAAAACTAAATGTTACTGTTAGTGCGATACAAGAGCTTCACCATGAAGTAAACCAATATATGCCGAGCAACATTGTCTAATAACGTTGCTAACGGTATATATATGATCATATTTGCATTATTGACGCTTGAATTCCTTCACATAATGCAGTGTTTTTTTTGATAAGCGGGCAACTTTAGTCTCTCTAGTCGAAACTGAAGGATAAGTTACTATGGTGATGTCATACAATCATTATTTACACTATTAGTGCTGTTATCGTCATCATTAAACTTCAGGTGACAATTTTACTTCTCGCCTATAACTCTGCACTAGACTATCGCATCAGCTTTAAAATATTGATAAAATACGTATAACTTAGGCGACTAATCCTCAACTTTAACTATTCAATAACGCCCTAGTGAAAGGAGTACATGTAAAGATGTTAGAAATAGCGGTTATATACTTAGTTGCAGCACTTGTTGCAGTGCCAGTGGCAAAGAGACTCGGCTTAGGTTCTGTTTTAGGTTATCTGTTAGCGGGAATTTTAATTAGCCCTAGCTTACTCGGCTTGGTTGGCGATCAAACCAGTGTTATGCATTTTGCAGAGTTTGGTGTTGTGATGATGCTATTTTTAGTTGGCCTAGAATTACAACCGGCCAGACTATGGAAATTGCGTCACTCTATTCTAGGCCTAGGCGGCTTACAAGTTATAGCAACAACCACGCTTATTTTTGCACTTTGTTTTTATCTATTCAGTTTGCCTTGGCAAACATCGTTAGCAATAGGGTTGATGTTGGCATTGTCTTCAACGGCGATTGTTTTGCAGACATTGACAGAGAAGGGTTGGATCAAGCAAGACGCGGGGCAAAATGCTTTTTCGGTACTCCTGTTCCAAGATATTGCGGTAATCCCTATTCTTGCGATATTACCACTCCTTGCCTTTCAAGACTTAAGTGCAGCAAAGTCTTCTGGCCATAGTTTGATTGCTCACTTACCCGTTTACGGTCAAGTGGGGATTTCTCTTGCAGTTATTGCAGCCATTATTTTAGCGGGCAAATACATCTCATCGCCATTATTTCGTTACATTGCTGAAACAAGGTTACGTGAAATTTTTACCATTGCGGCATTACTATTAGTTATTGCCATTGCACTGATTATGGAAAAAATAGGTTTGTCTCCTGCGTTAGGTACATTCTTAGCGGGTGTTGTACTAGCTGAAAGCGAGTTTAGGCATGAATTAGAGGCTGATATTGAACCCTTTAAAGGATTATTGCTTGGTTTATTCTTTATAACCGTAGGTGCTTCGATAGACTTTCCTCTTCTTTTTGATAAAATTACCTTTGTTACGCTAACGGTATTAGCCCTTATAACGATTAAAGCACTGGTTCTTTTTGTGTTGGCACATTTTTTTAAGATGAAAGGCAGTCAAAAGATACTGTTCACTTTAGCTTTAGCACAAGGAGGTGAATTTGCGTTTGTTTTACTTTCATTAACAACTAATCTACTTATTACCACACCAGAACAGACTAAGTTAATTACACTTATCGTTGCTATATCAATGCTTTGTGCACCATTATTATTGATTCTATATGAGAAGGCATTGGCGAGAAAAACTTCTGCCACACCTGAATTTGATGCGATAAAAGACCTCGAACCCACAAAAAATGTCATTATTGCTGGTTATGGACGTTTTGGCCAAATTATAGGACGTTTATTAACGGCTCAAGGCTATCATTTGTCGATTCTTGATCACAGTGCCAGCCAAATAGACTTACTCAGACGTTTTGGTAATAAAGTTTTTTATGGTGATGCCGCTCGACAAGATTTATTAGCAGCGGCAGGGGCCCAAGATGCAAAAATGCTGGTTATTGCTGTAGACGAGCCCGATAAAACATTAGATATTATTAAACTGGCTCATAAGCACTATCCACATTTAAAAATTCTGGCACGCGCTGTTGACCGACGACACGCTTATCAAATTATGCAGCTTGGGGTAACAAGTCTTAAACGAGAAACTTTTGACTCTGCCGTTAATTTTGGTATTGAAGCATTGGTGTTACTTGGCAACGATCCGGTTGAATCGGCTAGAGCAGGAGAACTTTTTGCTGAGCATGATACTGAGTCAATGACAATTTTGGCTGATAAATGGGGTGATGATAAAAGTTATGGGGTAGCGGTTAAACAACGTAGTGAAGATTTACAACAAGTATTACAAAACGATAAAATTGAGCAAAATAAACTAAAAACTCGTCAAAAAAACAACCAATAAAAGGGCTAATAACTCGATGTTATTAGCACGTTATTAACGTATTTAGCATTTATTTGGGGAATGGTCAGTAGAATAATTAACTTAGCTATTCCCCCAGCGCTACTTATGCATTTTTCTGCCATGCAAATGCTTTGAATGGGGCGTCTGTTGGCGTACTCGCAATGTGATTGGTATAGTTACTGATGACTTTTTGAGACAGGCCTAATATTATTTCTAATATTTGCTGTTCGCCATACCCAGCTTCTTTGAAACTTGCTAATTCTGTATCGCTAACGTGTCCGCGATTACGAACAATAATCAAGGTCATATCTTGAAGTGCTTGTAACTTAGCGTTTGGCATTGGTGATTGATTCCGCAAAGCCTCAGTTATTGCAGCATCAACTTTCATTGAATGAGCAATAGCCGTGTGTGCTGGTACACAGTAATTACAGCCGTGCTCAACATTTATTGTTTGCCAAACAACAGTTAATTCTTCTGCATCAAATGAGGTATTTGTAAATAGCTCATGAAGTTTTTGATATGCTTCAAGAAGTTGTGGTGAGCTAGCGAGTACACCATGTAAATTTGGTAACATGCCAAAAGCTTTAACCGAGCCTTCTAAAAGTGTCTTACTTGCTTGTGGAGCAGATTCAATCGTATGTATTGTTAAAGTTGTCATTTTACTTTCCTTATCATTAATTTAATTTTATTGATCAGATTAAAAATTCACGGTGAATAAGTACTTCACGTCTATGGTACTTATTTAAGAAAACGTACCGATCGGTATGTCTCGATTTACGTATTGTACCGATCGGTACATTAAAGTCAATCGTAATTAATGAAATAAATTTTATCTATTTAAAGGTCTAGAGGTTTAGGCCATGTTAAAGAGTAAACAACGTGTTTATGTATGCTGATTAACGAAAGGGTAATTAAAAGTGAACTGAAAGTCTTGTCGTGCCTTATTGGGGGAAGGTAAAACTTTAAATGCCCAGAAAAATAATGGTAAATAACGCATTATCGTTGGTTGTGTTTAGCCTTGATATTTCGTTTTTAAAAAGAGTGAACTCTTTAGTTAACGCCGATACCTTTAAGCATACTATCTACAGTATATTCTAGTTGTGATTTAGCTACGCCAGAACGAGCCATAGAGGCAGTGCCTTTTAAAAGCGTATATACGCTTAAACTGTTTGCGTCGGCATTTTTATTTAGCCCTAAAGCGATAGCCTCTAAGTCTTGATTAAAAAAATCGACATATAATTGTTTAGGAATCACTTCAGCATCTTTGAGTATCAATTTTGCTTGCTCAGGAATATCACCACTGACCAGTTCTGATTGACATAAAACTAAGTAGCATCCTTTTGCTTGCTCATCGCTGCATTGCATAGTTACAATTGACATCATATGATTTTTCAAACGATTTTTTAGGGAAATATCAGGTGCAAATAGTAACGCCATATGAGGTTTCATTTTAGTATCAATATAGCACTGTGTGGCTTTAACAAATAAGGCTTCTTTGTTACCAAAAGCACTGTACATACTTGGCTTGTTAATCCCCATCTCTTTTGTTAAATCGGTGAGTGATGCGCCAACATAACCTTTTTGCCAAAAAACATTCATCGCAGCATTTAATGCGGTAGTCTCATCGAAGGATCTTCTTTTACCTTTTATCACAATATTAACCTGTAAATTTAACTCAACTCATTGTACCTAACGGTA
Organism: Colwellia sp. BRX8-9; assembly: GCF_014077245.1. Classification (NCBI taxonomy): domain Bacteria; kingdom Pseudomonadati; phylum Pseudomonadota; class Gammaproteobacteria; order Alteromonadales; family Colwelliaceae; genus Colwellia; species Colwellia sp. BRX8-9. The sequence continues at coordinate 21,236 of NZ_JACGVN010000023.1, read as the reverse complement.
CAGGCGCATTCAAGTAGCAAAAAATGGATAAGGTTATGGAAAGATTTACAGCAAAAGTGATTAATTCTACGATCGGGTATACTAATTTAAATGTAAAAAGGCTACCTAGGTAACCTTTTTAAAATATTACGCTAACTTTACTTAGTTATCTGAATACGCTCAATTAAGCTTTCATGTTTTGTATCTTTATTCATTGAAAAATCTAATTGAACTAACGCATTTTTTAACGTGTGGTCACTGACAGAGTATTTCCATTGCTTTAATGCCGTTAAGGCTGCTTGGTCAAATACACCGGCAGGCTTTGAATTTACGACCGCTACATTTTCAACCGCACCATTTGTCATTATATCAAACGTTAGTACTACTGAACCTTCTATATTGTCTTTTGCTGCTTGTTCAGGATAGCTAGGATTAACACGCTGAATAGGCTTAAGCTCAACTGACTTTGAGACTTTATCTCCAAGACTTTCCTGTTGGTTTCCTGCGTAACTTAATCCTGAGAGCAGAGTAACGGTGGTAAATATTACGGTAGCCAGTATTAATTTAGAGCTTTTTGGACGAGTTTTTAAATTGTTAATTCGTTCTAACATCATTTTTTTATCTCCATATTTCTTAAATGATAGTTGAGCAAATGCTAATGAAGGTGTCGACTGAGCCGCCACTAACAGCGCTTTACTATAGTTAATCCTGCTCTCTTTTGGTTTGCGCGCCAGAACGAGTTGATCACAGGAGAGTTCTTGATCTTGACGAAACCTAAAATAGCCGAGCCAAGCAAGAGGGTGAAACCAAAACAACGTTAAGCAAGTCAGCGCAATTAGGTTCCAATAAATGTCATTTCGATCAAAATGACAAATTTCATGTTCAAGAATTAGTTTTTGTTGCTCGGTACTGTAAAGCTCAAAAAAATCTTCTGGAATAATAAGTTTTTGCTGTACCAAACCCACCAACATCGGGCTATAAGTACCTGTACTTTGGTAGAGCAATATATTTGCGGGTAACACTAATGGCACCATAGACTTATTAATAGCGGTGAGCTGAAGGTGCTTGTTAAATATATGATAAGTTAACAAGCCATAAGTTATCATGGCAGCCACAATAATTAGCCAAATATAGAGAGCCCAAGACATAGAGAGGCTTTGTTTAAGTTCATCAGTTGGAGTTATCAAGTAACGTTTTATTTCAATTATTTTTGATAGGCTACTCTGCTGCCAAGGGAGTGGTAAACAATATATCACCAGCCCTAAGGGGACTATTAACCATAGTAAATAGGTATTACTAGCGCCTAAATAATGTATTAGCCATTTATGTCCAACTAACAATATAGTTAGCAACAATGTTAAGGGCAGTAATAAAGTAAAGAGGTTATCAATCATTGTCTTGCTCCCATTTTGTAATGAGAAGCTTTAATTCATCAATATCTTCTTTCTTCAAATTGTTTTTTTTAGCAAAACCAGCAACTAATGGTGATACTCTTCCTCTGAATAACCGTTCGATAAAACTTTGGCTTTGAACTTCCGTATAAGCATCTCGCTCAAGTAACGGAAAATAAAGATAATGGCGTTCTTGCTTTTCAAAACCTATCGCTTCTTTTTTTACCAGACGATTTATCAGGGTTTTTACTGTTTTATCGTGCCAGGGCTTATGTTTATTAAGTTGTTCAATAATGCTATTTGCTGTAGCAGGGTGTTGAGCCCACAAAGCTTCTAAAACTTCAAATTCTGTATTAGTAATTTCAGACATATTTAAATATTACAGTTGTAATCGATGCGTTGATATTACACTTGTAATCACAGCTGTCAAGTATCGAGATGTTAAAGGTATTTATATATTTCACTAGTAACCTGGTCTACATGTTTTAGTAGAGAGTAAAATCCCCTAGATATTTGCTGTATTTTACAGTCACTTTTTCTCGAATGAGATAGATAAATACCTAGAAGTTAAGCAAAGTTGGACGATATCAGCCATGGTAAGTCAATTTATAACACAGAATGAAAATAACTAAAGTGTTGTTTTTTTAGGCGCTTATTTAACTTAAGATACTGATTAGTATAGGTTTGTATAAATACAATATTGAGGCTTATTCTTTGTAGCTAGGGTTGGTTTAAAAAAAGGGTCATGCTAGGTCGTTATATTTATCTGTATAATTTGATAATACTAATGATTTTTCAGTTGTAACTAGTTATCTAGTAAAAATATTATTACATAATAAAGCTTAGTGAATTTCCTAATGCCAACAATGTCAGAGTTGTTGACGTTAAAATAATAACGTCTAGTTTTCGCTTAGTAGACAAAATTATCATTAATTCTTATATTGCTAACGTCAACAATTTTCATTCTAGGCCAATTACTTTTACTGATATTGGAGGTTTTAAGTTATAGCGTAATTGTTACTGCCGATTTATAAAACCTTACGAGGGTTTTTTATCAATAGAAGTGGTTAACTCGCTGTCTTCAATATCATCTGATTCTTGCAATATTTCAAGCATATCCGATGCAACCTCGGGGAAAGAATCGACAAAGGTACCGGCAATTTCTACTGCATGTTCAGGAATACTTTCAACCATATGGTTCACATAGTTATTGGCAGCATTTTCAATGTTTTCTGAGGTCTGTGCTGAGCCAGCTTGTTCACTGTCGATTAGATTTTGGACATAGGCTTCAGCAACATCACTTGATGATTCAGGTAGTGAATCTGATACCGTAAAGGCAAGCTCTGCTGATTGATCAGGAGCAACATCTGTTAATCGATTATAAAGCTCAGTTGCTGTATTTTCTGAGACCGCGGCGATTCTATCTATCGGTCGCATTGCATCTAAAGAATCTGATAAATTTGTCATGTATTCTTTGGTCATTTCTAGAAGTTCGCTTGGGTAGTCTTCGGCCATGTTTTCAGCGGCGAGTTCCATGACATTAATACCGTCGTCAGGCATTGTATTCGCAATAGCAACAATGATATTAGTGAATTGGTCAGGATACTCAGAGGTTATCCAATCAACTAATTGATTGGCTTTCTCAGGGCAAGCATTTGTTAAAGCTTGAGCAATATGAATACTCATTTGTGGTGCTGCCGAGGTTATTGCCGCATAAAGTTTACTAATGTCTATCGCGTCTATGGTACTTAATGCCGCGGCTAAATTTGAAGCGTTTTTGGGATCTCGAAGCACTAGCGCTTTTACCATGTTAACAGCCGCTGATGGGTTTTTACTTGCGAGGCTAATGGCAACTTCTACTTCTGGCGTTGTTTCAAATTGTGCCTCTGCATATTGTGTACGAGGATCGAGTTCCGATACTACACCACTGGGTGTTTGCATAACAAAACTTTCTTGTTCATCAAGTGGTAACGCTTTTCTTAGTTTCATTCGAATACTGATAAACAGTAACAGTGTTATCGCAACGATATTCATAAAACTAAATAAGGCACTGCTACCGAAAGTATCCATTACCATAGAAGCTAGGTAGGGGCCTAAAATGCTGCCCAATGCATAGATTAATAATAATGAACTCATTGCAGATAAAATTTGTTCTTTTAATACTTTATCAAAAGTCTCTGACATACTCATTGGATAAAGGCAGGCAACTAATCCCGTAATCAGCGCTACGGCTAACAAGGTGAGTTTGAACATATCTGAGGAAATAAGAAAAGGCACTAATAAACATAATACAATGAGTGTTGCGACCATACAGAGCATAACTTTTCGACGGTCAAAGTGATCTGATAAGTAGGCGATAGGGAACTGTAAAATGATCGCCCCAGAAATGGCTGTGCCCATAAAGATGGATAAATCTAAGCCGGCAATACCGTTGTTACTGGCAAAAATAGGCAGCATATTAATCAAAGCCGCATAGAGGACTCCACAGTAAAAACAACTAACCACACCTAAAGGAGATAACTTAAAAACAGTCATTAAAGACATTGATTGACTGTCTTCAATTTGTGGACCTTGTTGCTTACTAATAACGATAGGTGTGATAGACAAGCTAAATAAAATGCCGCAGATAACAAATAAAGTAATGTCATCAATAGGAGCGACATTTAATAAAAACTGACCAGAAAATAGTGCCGTCATTATCATCATCTGATTAATTGATAGTATGCGTCCTCTATTTTTTTCTGTGGCGCTGTGGCTTAACCAACTATCAAGTGTGGCATTGGTACAAACAATACAAAAGCCAGTGACAATTCTCATACACGCAAGCATTAATGGTTCTGGATACAGGCCTGAAAGTAAAATAGCGACGGAAGTTAAGCTACCACACATCGCGAATATTCTTATGTGCCCAACACGTTGTAATAACATACGGCTATAATATGCACCCAACAAAAACCCCACAGACAACATCGATAACACTAAACCAATATTGTTCATGCTCATTCCATCGCTCTGCATGCGCACAGGCAATAAAATATTACTGAGTCCATAGCCTAACATTAACAAGAAGCCACTTATTAATACTAAAATAAAGGGTCTGAGGGTCATTATCACAAGGAATACTCTTATCTATTAGCGGAACGCTTTAACGGTTTGAATGAACGTCATATTATTTAAAATTAAATAATATGACGTTCAACTATAAATTATTGATGTTACTTCAAAGCAACTCACAGACACTTAGTATACCAAGCGCATATTAGGGTTTACAGTGGAATAAGAAAAACAGATGACTAAAGTTAGTCTGTTCGTTCAAAATTCAATCGTTACCTTTTAAATCCCACGGTTATCTCAATATTTAACAGCACTAATGACTTATACACTTCGTTGTAGTAAATATATTTCAAGCTTAACTTATTAGCCGTATTAATCGATTATTGTTAATATACGCAGTGAATTTCTAACAGAGTGGACTATTTAAGCCAAAAAGTTGATTAACACTTGAAAGCTAGATAAATATCTCAATATGAATGTAACGAGTGGTAATATTTAAGGGGCTAATAACAGCGCCTTTGCTAATTTAATAAAGAAACCCATGAATAAAATACGTGCAAGAATTAATCTAAAAGTTGGATTACACAGTGATATCGACGCAGAAATCGCGACCTTTACAATGTTTGATGAAAACCATGAGCACATAGCGTTAATTTTTCAACAGGCCGATAAAAATCAGCAAGCACCACTAGTTCGTATGCATTCGGAATGTTTAACGGGCGATGTATTCCACTCTTCACGTTGTGATTGCGGTGAGCAGTTAGATGAAACTATCAACTTGATGAAAGAGCAGGGCGGAATTATTCTTTATCTTCGCCAAGAAGGTCGTGGCATTGGTTTATACAATAAATTAGATGCCTACGTATTACAAAGCCAAGGCATGGATACCTATCAAGCTAATAAGCACTTAGGTTTTGCAGAAGATGCCCGTAGTTTTGAAGATGCAGTGACTATGCTGCAAGCCTTAGCCGTTACAGATTTACGTTTGATCACTAATAATCCTAAAAAGATAAATGCCTTAAAAGATTATTTTAATATTGTCGAACAAGTGAATACGAGTTTGCATTTAAAAGATGATAATAACAATTATTTACGCACCAAAAAAAATCACGGTAAGCATGATTTAAAAATTGATTAAATAGTTAATCTTTAATTCCAAACCTATAAAAGTCCAACGGTACTTATGTACCAGTTGGATTTTTCTCTAAAGCATTGTATTAAATGCTTAAGCAGTCGATGGACTAAATCACTTTTAAGTAGTGCATTTAGCTAAATTCGTTATTCACTAACTAACTCAGTAGTATTAATTATTAATAAGGGAAAGTTTTTTAGATGTATAACCCGATAGTGAATTAAAAAGAAATAGTTAAATTTTAACGTATTGCTACATTAAGTATTTACTGGTTATGCTAGCTTAACAATGCCCAGTGTCCTTAATATAATTCTTATTCACTAGCGGTTATATATGTTAGAATTCGACGATATTATTATTTAAAATTATTAGGCGTATTTCATGTCTGAACACACTATTATCGACATTTGTGTTGAACCTATAGAACTATGTAAATTACTCAAAATTGCCAATATGGTTGGTGGCGGCGGCGAAGCTAAAACCATGATCAGTGAAGGTAATGTTTTAGTAAATAATGAAGTTTCAGTTCAAAAGCGTAAAAAAATTCGCCGCGGCGATATTATCGAATATAACGGTAAAATTATTGAGGTCGCTTATAACCCGACTAAGAAATCAGCAGAGTTTATCAATTCTGTCGTTTCAGTAAGTCAGAATTCAAAAAAGAAAAAAAGAGCAAGAAGTAAAGCACCGGTTATTGCATCTGAATCTGTTACAAAACCATCGAGCGAGCGCCCAAAAAGAAAGTCTACAGCACTTTAATTTTTTTAAATTTCCTCCAAATTGAAAATAAATCGCAAATTTTTCATTGGGGGAAATCCATTTACAGTTACTTCAAGAAATGCCATTAATATTTTAGGGGATAAAACCTGGTAAAGCTACGGTTCATGTGTCCCAAACGTTAGCCCAGCTTACAATGAGCAATTAAAAAATCAGTTTTAATGACTTCTTGGTAAGTAAACCGGAAGTAAACTTGCTAATGTTCTTAAGGTCGGGTTCAAGCTGATTACTGCAATTTAACTTAAAAACTCACATCAATTTACAACTGAAATTTTGCCTAACATTTTTGCATGGCGTTAGGTCTACGGCGCTTTCGACCTATGCGAGATAGAGCTAAGAATGACTTCACCATAAAAATGCGATATAGCTAAAAATAATTGATTAGTTATCTGATTATAGTCATTAACGGTTATAAAAGGTGCCCTTGAGTTTAACAACTCCCTCCATGCTCTATATGAAAAGGAATTAATACAGAATCAGTCGCTCTATTGATAAAAAGTTCTGCAGCTTTGACACCCTTTTTTTCACTATTTTGATGCACTGTTGTTAAGGGCGGAGTAGAACGAAGAGCTTCATCGATACCGTCAAAACCAACCACTCTTATATCTTCAGGAATATTAAGTCCCATAGCGTTAATTTCTTTTATGGCAGCTAAAGCAATAAGATCACTCATACAAAGTAAAACATTTGGGCGAGGCGTTGATGTTAACGCTTCTCTAGCAGCAATTAAGGCAGAATGATGCTTACTTTCAGGTATGTTCCACACTCTATCAGCTCTGAGGTTAACATCTAACTCCTTGATTGCTCTTTGATAACCACTTAAGCGTTGATGAGCAATTGAACATTTAAAGTCTGAACTTGGTAAATCGTAAACACGACAAGTTACATTAGAATCGAGTAATCTCAAGCCAAGAATAGCGATGGCATCATCTGTTGACTTTATTGCAAGTTTCGCTATTTCATAAGCGGCTTGTTCATTGTCAATACCTACAGATGCTTTACGATCTATATCAAAATCTGCGGTAACAACTTTTTTTGTTGTCGTTCTTAATTGGTCAATTAACTTTGTATTACGTGGACTACCGTAACAAATAAAGCCATCAACAAAATCAGATACCGCGTTGATATTCTCAGAAGTGCCAGAAAACAATAACAAATTGACTTTACTTTTTTCTAAAACCGATGAAACACCTTTTACAAAATTACTCGCCACCGGATCTGTTATCATGTATTCAACACTGTCAGGTAGCACTAAAGCAACGATATTAAAGCGACCATTTCTTAACGATTGAGCCGCTTTGTTAGGTCCTGAATAACCCATTTTTTCACATGACTCGAGAATATCATCTCTACGCTTTTTAGATAGTTGATCGGGTCTGTTAAATGCATTAGAGACTGTTGCATTTGAAACACCGAGTTCTTTAGCAACACTTTTAAGCGTCCAAACTTTTTTATCTGTCATGATGACCTTTTTGATTACCTTAAAATTTCAGCAATTTACAATGTTCGCCATAGTATACTTAGTTCTATTATAAACTGAATATTAATTCATGAGCTTTCAGCTTAAATTAAGCAACATATTTAAACTAATAATGCGTGTGCTATTGTTTTCTATGATCTCAATTTGTGCGTGTCTGTCAGCTAAATCGACGATTAGCGTTGTACTGTCATCATCTTTTTGCCACTTCATTTCTAATGTTGAAACATTACTATTAACGGTAAATTCACCATTAAAAGCTTCAGTGTTATTACGTAATTTAATGAGACTAATTATTGCTTTGGTATAAGGCTTATTTAATGCTTGTTCAATGCGCTCATTATTTAGATAAGGGCGATTTATGTCTCGGCCAACATTTGTTTTAGATAATAATGTAATATCATTACCTTCAGCCAGTAAACCAGCGTAATACACCTGTGGTATGCCTGGTGAGAAGAATTGAATCGCTCTGGCAACTAAATAATCAAAGTCATTTTGCCCAAGTGCATCATAGTATGTACAATTTACTTGATATATATCTACATTACTTGCTGCAGCTCCTGTTGCCTTTTTACTTTCGCCAGCACTATTAAAATGAATTGTTTCAACCAGGTTATCGATTTCAACATCATCCAATAAACCAGCCTTACCATTCATTGGGCCAACATCAATAATACCAATGCCATCATGAGTATCCAACACAGTAATACAATTTCTTGGTGATATGTCTAGCCACTTAGCTAATGCGGTGAAGTTCTGACTAAAAAGACTGTGTAAAACCAGAGGAGGTAATGCAAAATCATAAACTCGGTCAACGCGTTTAGCTATTTCTATTTGAGTTTGATAATAGGAATGGATCTCTACAAGGGTTTCAATCCCCAGTTTATTAGCGATACTACTTAGCTCATCAATAAATTCAAAAGTTTCGTCAAGCATGAAACAACTTGTTCCCGCTTTTTTCAGTGCGTAACCTGCGGCATCTAAACGGATCATTTTAATATTATTTTCAGAAAATGTTGTTAAAATGCGTTTTAAATAGGCTTTCCCTATCTCAGATGTCACATCTATATCTATTTGATTGTCTGTAAAGGTAGTCCAAAAATCTGCGCTTTCATTATTAGGTAATGAAAAATGAGTAAAACAACTACCAGGCCTAGGACGATATATTTTGTCTTGTTGTGTAGTATTTAAACCGTTCGGGAAAACTTTATCTTTGGTTAAAAATAGTTCCCAAAAAGGCGATTTTTGACCGTTTTTTAATACATCTTTAAATTCTTCAGATTGGGCTGACATATGATTTACGATAAGATCAGCCATCAACTCATGATTTTTACCCAGCTCTTTTATATCATCCCAATTGCCAAGTCTGCTATCGACTTGGGTATGATCTATAGGGTCGAAACCAGCATCACTACCGTCTATTGGATAATAAAAGGGTAACAAATGAACACCGGAAAACAAATCTGAAAGTTGCTCATTTAACAAGTTGGTTAATGACTGGGTATCTGCTCCAGTGAGTCTATCAATGTAGGTGATTAGCTGAACATTATTTTTCATAAGTTTACCATTTAATTTTAAGTTGCATCTTAATCGATTAAGATCTATCTTTATATACAATATAGTATTAATCAAGAATAATTTAATTTTTCTTTAAGATGCTAAGACAAAATAACTAAATAGCGATAATTTTTTTTAGCTATCATTAACATAAAAAGTTTTATTAACTGGGGAAGAATAATGAACCAAACGAATAACTTAACACTAAGCCCACAACTATCTGAAGATGCGTCGGTAAATAGAATTAAACTTCTGACATATATGATGTTTTTTGTTTTTGCTATGACCTCGGATGCAGTAGGGGTTATCATTCCACAATTAATAGAAACCTATCAATTAAATCTAACACAAGCGAGTGCATTTCATTATGTGCCCATGATTTTCATTGCATTGAGTGGTTTGTTCTTAGGATACTTGGCCGATAAATGGGGGCGAAAAGCAACGATTGTTATTGGGTTGGCAATTTTCTCTATCGCATGCTTTTTATTTTCCTTAGGTAGTTCTTTCCTGTATTTTTTATCACTACTCGCTTTAATTGGCATCGCTATTGGTTTATTTAAAACAGGTGCGTTAGCGCTTATTGGTGACATCTCTTCGTCAAATAAAGATCATACGTCGACGATGAACAAGGTAGAAGGATTTTTTGGTATAGGTGCTATGGTGGGTCCCGCGATTGTAAGTTACTTACTTGTTGCTGGTATATCTTGGAAGTACTTATACATAAGTGCTGGTGTGTTATGCGCACTACTATGCTTGTCCGCAATGAAAACTAAATACCCGGTCAGCAAACCAAGTACGGAAGGGAAAATAAATTTAAAAAGCTCACTTAAAGTAATGAAAGACCCTTATGCGATGGGATTTTCATTGGCAATAGCGTTATATGTTGCCACAGAAGTTGCCATCTACGTTTGGATGCCAACACTCTTGGCTGATTATACAGGCTCTCTGGTTTGGCTGGCTACATACTCACTCACTATTTTCTTTGCTTTAAGAGCGGGAGGTCGATTTTTAGGAGTATGGATGCTAAAACATTTTAACTGGCAAACAGTGATGTGTTGGTTCTCGTTAGCCGTATTTTTGTGTTATTTAGGCACAGCAATAATGGGTGTTGAAGCAGCAGTTGTACTATTGCCACTTTCAGGTTTATTTATGTCGATGATATATCCGACCCTTAATTCTAAAGGGATCAGTTGTTTCCACCCATCAAAACATGGTGCTGTTGCTGGAGTTATTCTGTTTTTTACCGCTGTTTCTGCAGCAGTATCTCCACTTCTTATGGGCATTATCAGTGATCTGTTTGGTCATGTATCTTATGGTTTTTACTTAGCAACATTCTTTTCAGCTATTCTAGCGTTAGCTGCTATTTATAACCTGATAGCTGATCCCACTCAGCATAATCCTCAAAACTAAATCTTATTATTTATCAGTAGATTAATAAAAAAACAAAATTGAATATAAAAAATAACTTGCAAAATGACTGCTTCTTACACAATAATCATCTTAATCGATTAAGTTGGTCGTTTTAGCAGAAAGATTTTAAAATATAAAACATACTATAAAAAAACTTGGGGAAGTAAATGAAACATACAACATATAAAAAATTAATATTAAGTACATTGGCCATGGCTATATGCTCGAGCTTAAGTGCAGCGGAAACAACCAAAACGAAAGTAGAAAATAAAAAAGGCATCGATTTTGAGCGAATCGTAGTAACAGGTGCCACGGGTAAAGGCACAACAGTGATGGCATCAAGCGTTTCAGTAAGTACTATCTCTGGTGATCAAATAGAAGTAGCAGCACCAAGAAGTAGTGCAGAGGCATTTAGAAATATCCCCGGGGTTCGTGCTGAAGCATCAGGTGGCGACGGTAACGCTAACCTTGCGGTTCGTGGTCTTCCTGTAGCAGCAGGTGGCGCTAAATTCATGCAAATTCAAGAAGATGGTTTACCTATTCTACAATTTGGCGATATCGCTTTTGGTAACACAGATATTTTCTTACGCATAGATTCTACAATGGCTTCTATTGATGCTATTCGTGGTGGCTCTGCATCTACACTTGCTACAAATGCTCCTGGCGGCATAATTAATATCGTTAGCAAAAATGGTAAAACTGAAGGAGGTAGCGTAGCTACAACAATCGGTTTAGATTACGACTCTACTCGCACAGACTTTGAATTTGGTGGCGACATTAACGACTCTACCTATTTCCATCTTGGGGGGTTCTACCGTCAAGGTGAAGGTGTACGTGATACTGGTTATACGGGTAATAAAGGCGGCCAAATTAAAGCTAATATAACTAAAGAGTTCGATGCTGGTTACGTTAGACTTTATTTCAAACACTTAGATGATACAACAACCGCTTATTTACCTATGCCTGTTTATGCTGATGGTTCTTCAGTTGAAGGGTTTGATGCTTCAACTGGAACTCCGCACACTCCATATCACACCTCTATGATAACAACGGATGGTGCTGGAAATGGACGTCTTGCTGATATGCGTAATGGCATGAGTCCGAAAGTTGATGCGCTTGGTTTTGAAGCTGTATTTGATTTAGGCAATGACTGGTCTGTTGAAAACAGAATGAGAATTTCTCGCACTAAAGGTAGCTTTACTGGTCCATTCCCTGAAAGTATTCAAGGAAGTCAAGGCTTAGCTGACAGTATAGCAGGTGATGGCGCAACATTAACTTACGCAAATGGTCCACAAGCAGGTAATGCTTATACTGCTGATAACCTTATGCGTATTCACTCGTTTGATGTCGAAATGACTAACCTTGATTTTATGGTTAACGATTTTAAATTAACAAAAACGATGAACGACACGAGTTTTACATTTGGTTTATATAACTCATCTCAAACCATTCAACAATCGTGGTTATGGAATTCTTACTTATATGAAGTTAAAGGCCAAGATGCTGCGCTTGTTGATGTAAATGCCGCTGACGGTACTGAATTTTCTGACAATGGTGTTATTGGATACGGTGTTCCAGCTTGGGGTAACTGTTGTACGCGTAATTACGATCTACAATATGAAGTTTCTGCTCCATACGCAGCGTTTAGCACAAGTTTTGATAACATCAATATAGACGGTAGTGTTCGCTTTGACAGTGGAACAGCAACGGGGACTTTCGCAGGCGCTGCTCAATCGACCGTTGACATGAACGGTGACGGCAGTATTCATCAAATCGAAACGAGTGTTTCAAATGTAAACAACGCCGATGCTAACAATGTAAATTATGATTGGAGCTACGTGTCTTACTCTTTAGGCGCTAATATTCAAATTAATGACGACTTAGCTGCATTTGGTCGTATCAGCAAGGGGGCTACCGCTAACGCAGACCGCTTGGCTTTTGGTAAAATAGATGCTGCTGGTGTTGCAAAAGATGAAGATATTTATGATGAAGTAGATCAATTGGAATTGGGTGTTAAATTCCGTCAAGATAACTTGTCTGTCTTTGCAACAGCGTTCTTTGCACAAACGCAAGAGCAAAATTTTGAAGCAACTAGTCAACGATTTTTTGACCGTGAATATGAATCAAAAGGTATCGAAATTGAATCAACTTACTATGTTGGTAATTTTGATGTACGTGCTAACTTAACGTGGACTGATTCTGAAATAACTAAAGATTTTGTTAACCCAAGCGTTGTTGGTAATACGCCAAGAAGACAAGCCGATGTTGTTTACTCTATAACAGGTCGTTATAACTTCAATGAAGGTTCTGCGGGTGTTAACGTTATTGGCACTTCAGATTCATTTGCTCAAGATAACTTTGACCAAACTGATCCTAACGCACTTATTTTAGACGGTTATGTTCAAGTAAATGCCTTTGCTCAATACCGTCTTTCTGACGCATTTAGTGTTTCCTTAAATATTAACAATGTTTTTGAAACTGTGGGGATCACCGAAGCAGAAGATGCTACAGCTGCTTCTGCCAAAACTATTATCCGTGCAAGATCAATACAAGGTCGTTCAACGACTCTTACGTTTAAATACGAATTTTAATCCTAAATTATAATATTAGAAGTATTAACTAGCCCATTTAATATGGGCTTTTTTTCAAGGTGAATCTATGTTTTCTTTAATCAGTTATGGCGAAGTGTTGGTCGATTTTCTGCCAACGTCAGTCAATGACCCCAGTTACATTCCGTTAGCTGGAGGTGCGCCTGCCAATGTCGCAGTAGCTTATGCTAAGTTAGGTGGAGCAGGATACTTTGCTGGAGGTGTTAGTGAAGACAATTTTGGTAACATGCTCATGCAAGCATTAGAAAATGAAGGCGTTAATACCGATTTCGTTAAAAGAATAGCAGGCGCAAATACCGCTTTAGTATTAGTTAGCTTAGACTCTTGTGGTGAGAGAACATTTAATTTCTATCGTCATAATACTGCCGACATGCAATATGGCATCTCTCAAGTTGATAAAATTAACTGGCAAAACATGGGTTTTTTTCACTTTTGTTCAAACACCTTAACTAGCCAGCCAATGTATAGCGATACGCTTTATGCGATAAAAAATGCGAAAAGAAATAACGTATTAATTAGCTTTGATGTAAATTTACGCCAACAACTTTGGCAAGATTTATCCCTATTGATGTCACGCGTTGAAGCTTGTATCGAAGAAAGTGACATAGTCAAATTGAGTAAAGACGAAGCCGAATACTTAGCAAAAATAAAGCAGGTTGATGTCGATGTTTATGTACAATATTTACTATTACTTGGCGCTAAACTGATTGTCATCACCGATGGTGCAAACCCTGTTCAAGTAACTTGTGCTAGTTTTTCAATAATACTTAAAGTACCTAAAGTATCTCCCGTTGATACTACTGGAGCCGGAGATAGCTTTATTTCAGGTTTTCTATTTTCACTCGCTAAATCTGTGGAAGATGATGAAAGTATCGATACATTATATGAAATCATTGAGCTACGTGAACACGTTTCTGCTGCGGTGTTATTTGGCGCTAACTGTGGCGCTTTTACCTGTCAGAAAAAAGGGGCCTTCACGGCATTACCACACTTAACTGATATCTAATACTCGACATAACTTACTCATACTTACTTACCTAGGATCGACATGCAATCTAGAGAAAATCTCAATAGTTGGCAGCAATTAACCCAACATGCACAGCTAATGAAAAATCAACATATGAAGGACTTATTTGCAAAAGATAGTCAGCGATTTCGTAAGTTTTCAATAAAACTGCCTTCTATACTATTAGATTATTCTAAAAATGCGATCACAGAAGAAACTATTACGCTATTAACCAATCTAGCTAAAGAGTGTGAAGTTGAAAAATGGCGTGAAAAAATGTTTAGTGGTGAACGTATTAATAAAACTGAAGATCGTGCTGTTTTGCATACAGCATTAAGGGATCGTTCTAAAAAACCACTTTGGGTAGATGGTAAAAATATTTCAGAAGATATTGAAAAAACACTAAAACAAGTTAAAAAATTTAGTGATGATATTCGTCAAGGTTTATGGCGAGGATATTCGGGTGAGCGTATCACCGATATAGTAAATATTGGCGTTGGTGGTTCTAATTTGGGACCTCAAATGGTGACCGAGGCATTAAAAAGGTTTAGTGATAACTGCGTTAACGTCCATTATGTGTCGAATGTTGATGGCACCCAAATAGCCGAAGTCCTTCGACCATTAAACCCAGAAAAAGTGCTATTTATTGTATCCAGTAAAACATTTACCACGACAGAAACCATGTTAAACGCTAAAACAGCGATTAAATGGTTAACTGCGTCATCATTTGATCAATCAGCTATCGCAAAACACTTTATTGGCGTTACTGCTAATAAAGTAAATGCCATGAAGTATGGTATAGCAGAAGCAAACATCTTTGATATGTGGGATTGGGTTGGTGGACGATTTTCGTTATGGTCTGCTATCGGGCTTCCTATCGCTATTAATCTTGGTTTTGATTGTTTTAGGGAGTTACTTGATGGTGCTTATGAAATGGATTGCCACTTTTGTGATACACCGATAGAACATAATATTCCGGTGATATTAGCATTATTAAGTATATGGAATTGCACTTTTTTAGGTGCTCAATCTCAAGCCATTTTACCTTATGATCAATCCTTACATATGTTGTCGGCTTATCTGCAACAAGCAGAGATGGAAAGTAATGGTAAATCGGTGAACTGGGATGGTGAAACTATCAATTATCCAACCGTTCCATCAATTTGGGGGGAGTTGGGTATTAATGGTCAACATGCTTTTTATCAATATTTACATCAAAGTAATAACATTGTTCCCGCCGACTTTATTGGCTCGGTTGAAAGTGTTACTCCTATAGAAGGCCATCATGAAGCCCTCATGTCTAATTTTTTCGCGCAAACTCAAGCTTTAATGCAAGGTGTTAATGAACAACAAGTTAGGGACGATTTAACAGCAAAGGGACGAACACCTAGCTACATAGATAAAGTCGCTCCCCATAAAGTACATAAAGGTAACCGGCCAACCAATACTTTATTAATGAATAAGATTTCGCCATTTACGCTCGGTACTTTAATTGCAATTTACGAACATAAAATATTTGTTCAAGGCATTATTTTGCAAATATGCTCTTTTGACCAATGGGGAGTTGAACTGGGTAAAGGTTTAGCCAGTAGAATAGAAAGCGAGCTTCACAATAACTCGATCGATCTCGCTCACGATAGCTCTACCTGGAATCTTATGATGCATTATGAAGAGGTAAAAAATCGCACCAAATAGAAAAACATCTAGTATTACCAAAAACATATTTTACTTTAGATACAGAAGGTTATGAATAAATATCTTAACAACTCGATAAATATAGAAAGTAGTGCACAAATTATTTTAAACCGTGTCCAGGAACAATAAACGTTGAGTTAAGCGAATCGCTAAAAGACCTGAAACAAGCAGGTGCAACAGTATTATTGACACTGATGTTTGATGAAAAGATGACAGAAAATCACATAGAGTTAGTTCCACAATTGTGCAAAAAACAAGAAATTACTGGGTTACAGTTACCTATAGTCGATGATGATGTGCCAAATAAAGCATTTGAAAATAAATGGAAGTAATATCAAACACTCATATTAGCTACCATTATCAATGGAGGCTTTGTAACAATTCACTGCAAAGGTTGTAAAGGGAAAACGGATTAGTCGCGGCAATGATTTTAACTTGCTACGACTGGCCAATTTAAAAGGTTCGGCCTGAAACCTTAAAAGTCAAAGAACAATTAGCTTTCCAAAAAAAAGGGAGGTGGAGTTATTTCCAAAGGAGTATAATCAATAATCAATAGGTTAAACTACGCTCAAGTCGGCACACAGGACCTATCTCGGTTTGTGCCCTAAACCGCTTTAGAACGATTAAATTTTTAGTAGACAAAATCATGTAAATTGACTGTCTGCTTTCAGTAATTTTAATCAATATTAAATATTTGTTTTTCTAATTCACGTTGAGAAATCATAACAACTTTATTAACTTTGAAAGGGCTAATTTATCGGAAGAATTGTCGCTTTAATTTAAAGCATCAATCACTGCAAGTCGCATTACTAACAATAGTAATTCGTTAATCCTAGCGTCGGCCTCAAAATCATAGCTGCTAGTCAAGAATCATTCTGTAACGCTAATTTTTTCCACAAAATCAGACTTAAATTATCACTAAAATCAATTCGAATTTAGATTAACTTCAGATACTAAAATGGACATTCAAAATCTTTGATTTTAGAGTTTTCTTTGTGATTTTCGACAATAAAGTTTACACCAATAACAGAAGTTATTTAACAAAACGGACATTGTGATATTTTAAGCTGATTTACACTTTTGGTTACCCCAAGATATTGTTGAAAACCATTTAGAAACTTTAAAGTTTTGTTTGATTATATCTTCAAGATATTGTGATATTGAGTGCTATGAGCAGTTAAACAATACAATAGTTAGCTAAACAATAAAGGAGACAATTAACCGATTTAGATTACTATTCTTACATTGAGCGCATAAGTCATTTAATGTTAATCTAAGTTTCAAGCTTATCAATAAGTAGTGTTTAATGTTTGCACGTTTTATTCGCCCCAATAATCTATCAAAAAAAATGATGCGGGTTATCTTTACTATTTATTTGAGCGTAACTTGTCTTATCACAAGTATGCAGTTCTTGGCCGAATATTTGAAAACGAAGGATTCAATATTAACTGAATTGAAACAGTTGGAAGAAACAGTCCACAAACCTATCTCAACAAGTTTGTGGCAATACAATCATAATCAATTAGATGCTCTCATCGCAGGACTTGTCAAAATGCCAATTATCGAGGGTGTTGATATTCTTGATAAGAATGCCAAAAGTATTATCTCTAAAAGAGCTTACGCTTTGACATCGCCCCCCTTATCCATTTTTGATACCACATCAGACTTAAATTGGACGCTTAATGAACAAAATATAATGCTTGGAACGGTTATCCTTTATTCATCGTCAGAAGTTATTTTAGATCGTGTTTTGTTCGGCTTTTCCTTAATTGCAATTACGGAAATCATCAAGTTATCTATTTTGTTTTGGCTGTTTATCTGGGCGTTCGATCGCTACTTAGCAAGTCCCTTGAAACAATTAATGTCGCAAGTGAATGAGGTTCAATTGAGCCAAAACATAAATAAACGTATTAACCTGTCGAACATTGAAAATAACGAACTCAGTCAACTTCAAGAACATATAAACAATATGCTCTCTGCCATAGAGAAAGATCGAAAACTATTATTAGAAGACGAACAAGCCAAGCGAAATTGGTTAGAAAAAGCTGTTACAAAGCGAACAGAAGCCCTACAAATATTGAATGAAAAACTCAAAGTTCTAGCCACCAGGGATTCTTTGACTGACACATTAAATAGGGGGAGTTTCTTTGAAGCTGCGCAACATTTGCTCGATCTTTCACATCGCCAAAAGTCGCCTGCATCTTTTTTATTTATGGATTTAGATCACTTTAAAATAGTCAATGATACTTATGGGCATTACATTGGTGACAAAGTACTCATTCATTTCACTACTACACTTCAAAAGTTTTTAAGAAAGTCTGACCTTATTGGGAGAGTTGGCGGAGAAGAATTTGCCATATTTCTCTCTGATACCGGAATTGATGACGCCTTTCTCATTGCTGATAAAATAAGGAAGGAAATTGGCAGTTCTATTTTAGACATAGAGGGTAAAAAAATTACTTATACTGTGAGTCTTGGCATTGTGTCAACAGAGCCAAAAGACCATTTAATTCAAGATTTATTTAAACGCGCTGATTTAAAACTTTATGGCGCAAAAGATAAAGGCCGCGACCGTGTTGAAAAATGAAAAAATTCACAAGCTATTGTTACTTGTAACCTTATTCATAGGAAACAGTATAGTTAATATAAGTCATGCTACGACATTAAAAGTTTGCTATGACCAATGGCCTCCGATGACAATATTTCCATCAGAAGCATCTTCTGCGCGTGGCTTTGTTATAGATATATTGCACGAAATATACACATCAAAAGGTTATAAAATTGAATATTATGAAGTCCCTTTGGCAAGAGGGCTAGATATGGTAGCAAATGGTGATTGCGATATGTTACCAGAATACCTATTTTCAAAAAATTCAGAAAAAGATTTTGAATATGCTACTCAAGCAACTTTTTCATACACAGCAGCCTTTATCGTTAGGCACGACGATCCTTGGATCTATAATGGTGTAAAATCTATCAAAGGAAAACGTATCGCAACGGGGCCAGGCTGGGACTACAGTTCATTGAGTGTCGACTATCAAAATTACATCACTAATCTGAATAATGCGAGTTTTGTTGAAGTACTCTCTGGTAATGATGATGTAGTTGAACGAATTTTACACATGATCAAAGAAAGTAGAGTCGACTTATATGCTGATAATATACTTGTTCTTCAGTACGTTATGAATAGACTAAATTTGAATGATGAGCTTAAGATTGTTCAGCCCGGCTTAGAAAAAAAAATGGTTGAAATGCCTATTTTCTCAAAAAAAATTCCAACAACAAAAAGACAAGAACTTATAAAAATTTGGAATGAAGGGCGTTTATCAATAAAAGGTAAAAAAGAAGAAATGTTTATCAATAAATATAACGTAACATTTTAATAAATCGACAGTCCGTTGAACGCTTACCTTCCAAAGTTACTAAGACACCCATGATAACTTTTATTTTTGATTTTTTAGATGAGTTAGGCAGTATCATCCCATATATATCGAGAGCGATAGTAGGTAGTTATGTTTATTATTAGGTATGTACTGGTGATGCTGTATTGTATTTGCGTTTATAACTTTTCAAGAAGCAATAGAAGTTTTAATAATTGGTTATTTGATTATATTTCGCCTAGGCAACAAACCAGCATGCTTAAAAATTGTGGAATACAATGGTTGCTACTGGATTTTGAAGGTTCCAAAAATACAGAATCTTTAAAAACTTGTTTTGAAGAGTTTAGCGAAGAAATTTTTAATAGCCCTAGACTTTCAAAAATAACCCTACGCATACGCAATAGTATGAAAGAATGAAAAGGATTAGAACAGTTTAAATCATAACGGTGAACGACCCCTTGTGGCACCCCTAGAGTTGACCTAAAAGCTGGAAAAGATTAGGGTCTTCATAGAGAGAAAAGTTATCAAGACACCCATGATAATTCTTTATTACCTCATATCCACATTTATGATTCAATTGAATCAAACAGCTATAAAAGATAGGATAATAGAATTAACTTCAAGTAAATATAAGTTATTTTATTTAAAGTAAGTAGGCTGAAAATTATAAAGCCTCGTTACGATTAAAAACTTGTTAGGAACGGTCTTTTTTCGTGCCTCTACTGAAAGGTCTCTTATACACAACTTTCAGGCTGTCATTAATAGTATTTCTTTAATTTTTTGGAATTAATCCATATGAAAAATCAATCTGGTTTCACTCTGATTGAACTTGTAGTGGTTATTGTTATCTTAGGGATTTTGTCAGCGGTAGCTGTTCCTAAATTTATAAGCATACGAAGTGATGCTCAACAATCAGCAATGGATGAATTAAAGGGCGCCTTAGAGTCAGCTAGCACGCTAGTTAACGCTAAGGCCATAGTTGAAGGACTTGGTAATTTGCAAGATGCAGAACTATCATCAGGAATAAAGATTCATTGGGGATATCCTTCCAATACACAGATAAACATAAGATTAGTTCTAGATTTCACTGAAGGCGCTGATTGGGAGTTAACTGGTTCATCACCAGTTATTTTTACATTTTTGAGTGATACAGAAGGTATGCTGGCTGATGCTATAAAAGCAGATGATACACTTTGTAAGTTGACCTATAAGCAAGCTAATAAAGGTCAACGACCAGTAATTTCCATTTCAGGTTGCGCCGACTAATTCCCGAAAGCATGTGCAACAGTGAGAATTACTATGCCACCCATGATAATGCTGCACAATAATAATGCTCTGAAAAACAGCTATCCATTGGTCAGCAACAATGCATGTACTGCATCTTGTAAGCTTTTGCCTATCGATTTTTATAGAAGTTGATTAAATGAGTGAATTTCAGGCAAGCTTTACTTCTCCCCCAAGGTAGCCGTGTTTTCTTGTGGTCTTAGTGCTGTTTTTGCATGTAGCTATGTTTACGCGCTATTCAAACAAGCTTGGGCATTTGCTTTACCGTGTGCGCGCTTTAACCCTACGTGCTCAGTAAATTCACACAAATGCTCTGCGGTGCCGACTGCGCCCGTGAATATACCTTCAAAATTTGTGGTGAGTTTGAGCCAACTTTCATCGCTGATGTGAAGTCTTGACAGTATATTTGCGGTTTTGTTATCGATAGCGCCTCGTTTGTCTGCTCTTATTACGCGACCTGTTTCATCTACAAGGGTTAAATAGTC